>DASXUA010000301.1:0-9760 GCA_036505095.1 Phycisphaerae bacterium | reverse complement strand
CGCTCCAGCACGCGGGTCCGCCCCGCCCGCCCCATAGCAGCCCGCCGGTCCGGATCGCCGGCCAATTGAATGACAGCCTCGGCTAATCCGTTGGCATCGCCGGCCGGCACCAGCAGACCCGTCACTCCCGGCTCGACGACTTCGCGCGCCCCATCCAGATCGAACGTCACGACCGCCACCTGCGTAAGCAGCGCCTGAACGGCCGCGCGCGGCAACCCCTCCCACAGCGAGGCATGCAGCAACAGGTCGAAGCCCGTCAGCAGCTTCGGGATCTCCTCCGGCCGCAACAGCCCCGGAAGCTGTACGCGCTCGCGCAAGCCCAGTTCGGTCAGTTTGGCCAGATACTGCGGCCGATGCCGGCCATCGCCAACCCACACAAACCGCAATCTTGAACTCTGAACTCTGAACTCTGAACCCTCCACCATTCGCGGCATCGCTTCCAGGATCGCTTCATAGCCCTTGTTGCGAAACAACCGTGCGATCGTGCCCACGACGATCTCGTCCGGCGCGACGCCCCACTGCCGCCGGACCTCCGCGCGCCGCACGGGATCGGGCGCGAAATCCTCGACCCGCATGCCGGAGTAGATGGTCGTGAAGCGCTCGCGCGGCGCAATGCCAGCCGCCACCGCCTGTTCGGTCATGGCGTCGGCCACGCTGATGAACGCGTCCGTCCAGCGCGCCGCCCGCCGCTCCAGAATGCGATACGCCGCGCGCACCGCCGCCGGCTGCGTGCGATTGAAGCTCATGCCATGAATCGTGTGCACGACGCGCGGAGTCGCCCTCTCCGCCCCGGGGAGAGGGTTGGGTGAGGGGCGGTCCGAGCGAGTTGCACCCTCACCCTGCCCTCTCCCTGGAAGGGAGAGGGTGTCAAACGAACTCCCTCTCCCTTCCAGGGAGAGGGTTGGGGTGAGGGTTCGGCTTGCCGCCCAGCGGCCGAGAATACCCGCCTTGCTGCTGTGCGTATGCACAATATCCGGCCGCAGCTCTGCCAGCAGCTTCCGAAGCTGCCGCGCGCAGCGCCAATCCGTCAGCGGCGCAATCTGTCGCACCAGGAGCGGAAATGGCACGGTCCGCACGCCCAGCCGCTCCGCCTCCGGCCACAACGATCCCTCGGGTCCGGTCTGTATGCCGCTGATGAGCGTCACCTCATGCCCGCGCTCCGCCAGGCCCGCGCACGTCAGCAGCGTATTCTCCTGCGCCCCGCCGATAATCAGCCGCGTGATGATGTGCACAATCCGCATGTTCAGGGCCGTCCCGGCGCGCCGGGATCAGCGAGCGTTTTAGACTCAGAGCGACTGAGAATCTGAGAATCCATTGAACTCAAGATTCCCTCTGTCCCTCTGTCCCTCTGAGTCCAACCCTTCAGATCAGCGAGCGGAATGGTCGCGCAAAGGCGCCAAGACGCAAAGATAACCCCGTGCCGAGCAGTTCTTGGCGCCTTTGCGTCTTTGCGCGCCATCTCTTGAATGGCGCGCGCTAAGGCGCGCCCAGCAACTCCGCCGGATAGCGCACCCATTGCAGGCACAAGCCGCGCGCCGGCGCCGTCGGACCGGCGTTGCGCCGCTCGTGCGACGCGATGATCGCGCCGACCTGCTCCGCCGGCCAATGCCCGCGGCCCACTTCGAGCAGCGTGCCCACCATGTTCCGTACCTGATTGTAGAGGAAGCCGCTGCCCTCAACCTCGATCGTAATCTCGTCATAGCGCCGCTCGAGGTCGCAGCGGAACACGGTGCGGACCGTCGTCTCGCGCTCGCTGCCCTTGCCGGCCAGCGCGGCGAAATCCATGGTGCCCACCATGTATGCCGCGCCCGCCCGCAGCGCGTCGATATCCAACGGATGCCAGAAGTGATAACAATAGTTCTGCCGCAGATGCCGCACCGGGCGGTGCGGCGCGTTGTGAATGCGATAGCGATACAGTTTGCTCAGCGCGCTGCGCGTGGCGTGGAAATCCGGATGCACCTCAGCGACGTCCAGCAGCGAAATGTCCTTGGGCAGCCGCGCCCCGAGCGCGCCCAGCAGTTTGCCCTCCGGCAGCGGACAGGCGGTCTGAAAATTGGCCACCTGTCCGGCCGCGTGTACGCCGGCATCGGTGCGCCCGCTCCCGATCAGATCGACCTGCTGCCGCGCGACGCGCCGCGCGGCCTGCTCCAGCAGATCCTGAACGGTCCGCAATCCGGGTTGACTCTGCCAGCCGTGGAACTCCGTGCCATCGTACGCAATCAGCAGCTTGATGTTGCGCACCACGCCCGCGATCGTATGCCGCGCTCCGGCCGCTAGCAAGCTGTTGACGCTGAGACGCAGAGAACGCAGAGATGGTTTTGAAATGCGTCTGCTCTGCGCCCTCAGCGTCTCTGCGTCAAAGGAGTTTTCAAGCGACCAGTTCTTCCTGGAGCGTGTTGCCGAACCGCTGCCGCAAGCGCTGCAGAATGTCTTTGTGGATTTGGCTGACGCGCGATTCCGACAGGTTCAGGACCGCGCCGATCTCCGCCATCGTCAGCTCTTCGTAGTAATACAGCACGATGACCAGCCGCTCGTCGCGCGACAGCCCGCGCGTCAGGTATTCGCTGACCGTCTTGCGCGAGATGTTCATGGACGGATCGGTCTGCCGCGCATCGCCCAGGTCCCACTGGCGCGACCCATTGTTGGCGGTGCGTTCGCTGGTGGGCTCCATAGCGCTGAAGTGCACTTCGCGGCCAAGTTGCGACAGGCGGCAGAGGTGGTTGTAGCGGCCGAGGCTGACGCCCATCCGCTGGGCCACCTCCGCATGCGTCGGCGGCCGGCCACGCTCGGCGTCGAGCATTTCCTGAATCGCCAGCCGGCGCTTCTCGAACGTCCGCACCGTGCGGCTCTGCGGGTCCAAGCTGCGCAGCCAGTCCATGACGGCCCCGGCGATGCGCTGCTGGCAGAAGGTCTCGAATTTCGCCTTGCGCGCCGGGTCGTAGGCCTCGACGGCCTCCATCAGCCCGTCGAAGGCCGCGCTGCAGATTTCATCATACGAAACCTGCGCCGGCAGCTTGCGGGCCAGCCGCGCCGCGTGCGTGTGCACCAGATCGCGATAGTGCACGATCAACTCGTTTCGCAGCGCGATCTCGCGCGTCTTGAGGTACTTCTTCCACACCTTGTCGATCGGCGTTTCTTTCCTGGCCATGGTTTGACTCCGTTCTTACCAGTTACCTTCATCGAACCAATGACGACCGCAGACCGCAGACATTTCTAGCGAACCCGGCAATGTTAAGCAAGTAAAAATCGGGTAAATGGGATGATCGGGGTCTATGGGTAAACAACGCGCGCCACTTAACCACTGATAGGCGTGAATTTATAGGACGTTGTCGATCGCTCAGAAATCCCGGCGCGAATTGGACTCAGAGCGGCTGAGGATCAGCGAAGCGCACAATACAAGTTCCTCAGTTTCTCAGTCCCTCTGAGTCAAAGCTCGTCTCGCTTCGTCTTTTGGCGTCCCCGCCACGGCGGATCTGCGACTTGGCGTTTTGGCGGTTGGCGATGGCGTCTTGGCGGTTTGACGGCGGCCTTCTAAACTCCGCCCATGCCGATCATCGCCAGCGTCAGCCGTCTGAAAGAGTACGTAGACCAGTCCGTCACCCTGCACGGTTGGCTCTACCGCAGCCGTGACAGCGGTAAGCTGGCCTTCCTCGAGGTGCGCGATGGAACCGGCATCTGCCAGTGCGTGATCGAGAAGAAACCCGAAACGGAGCCTTTCTTCGACACCGCCCGCAAGCTGCCGCAGGAATCGTCGCTGCGCATCACCGGCACCGTCGTCGCCAGCCCGAAGGCCCGCGGCGGCTATGAGCTGCACGTCACCACCTTCGAGCCGGTTCACGTCGCGCATGAATACCCGATCACCCCCAAGCCGCACGGCATCGATTTCCTGATGAAGCACCGGCACCTGTGGTTCCGCTCGCAGCGGCAGTGGATCATCCTGCGGATTCGGGCCACGCTGGAGGACGCGATCCGCGGCTATTTCAACGAGCAAGGCTTCGTGCTGATCGACACGCCCATCTTGGCGCCGGCGGCCGGCGAGGGGACTTCGACGCTGTTCTCGGTCGACTACTTCGGCGAGCCGGTGTATCTGGCACAGACCGGCCAGCTCTACGTGGAAGCCGCCTGCATGGCCCACGGCAAGGTCTACTGCTTCGGGCCGACGTTCCGCGCCGAAAAATCCAAGACGCGCCGGCACCTGACCGAGTTCTGGATGGTCGAGCCGGAGATCGCCTTTGCCGCGCTCGACGACGTGATGGCCGTGGCCGAGGACTTCATCTGTTCGATCGTGCAGCGCGTGCTCAACGATCATCGCAGCGACCTGCTCGAGCTGGGCCGCGAACTGGCCCCGCTGGAGAAAATCCAGAAGCCGTTCGCGCGGCTCAAGCTACGACAAGCGGCCGACATCCTGCGCGGTCCGCGCGCGCGGGAACTCTTGCAGACCGACTTGCAGGAAAAGACGGCCGAACTCGAACGCCTGACGAAATTGATCAATGAAGGCGAGGCGAAGCTCAAGGGCTCGCTCAAGAAATGGGAGCAGGAGAGGCTCGCCCAGGAGGTCCACAACGCGCGCGAGTTGCGCACCGATCTGGAAGAGCAGATCCCGAACATTCCGCACCACATCGAGCTGGCCGCGAACTTCAAATGGCCCAGCGATCTGGGCGGCTCGGACGAGACGGTCATTTCGCGCCTGCACGATCGGCCGGTGTTTGTCACGCACTATCCCAAGGAAGTGAAGGCCTTTTACATGCGGCTGGACCGCTCCGACCCGACCGTCGTCGAGAACTTTGACCTGCTGGCCCCCGAGGGCTTCGGCGAGATCATCGGTGGCAGCGCCCGCGAGGAGGACCTCGACACGCTCGTCCGCCGCATCCACGAAGACGGCCTGCCGCAGGAGCCGTATGAATGGTATCTGGACCTGCGCCGCTACGGCAGCGTGCCGCACGGCGGGTTCGGATTGGGCGTCGAGCGGACGCTGGCCTGGCTGTGCGGCCTGAAGCACATCCGCGAAACGATCCCGTATCCGCGCATGATGGGCAAGATCTATCCCTGACATTGGACTCTGAGCGGCTGAGAATCTGAGATGACCTGGTTCAAGAATCCTCAGTCGCTCAGTTTCTCTGAGTCCCAACTCTCCTAATGGATACCAGCCAATCAAAACCACCAGCGCGCCGCATGCTCGTCGTGACCGACGGGTATCTGGATTTGTTCGCCGCCAAGACGGCCGTCGGGCTGCTGCGCTATTGCCCCGAGGAAGTCGTCGCCGTGCTGGATCGCCAGCATGCCGGACGGGATCTCGCGCAGCTCGTCGGCGCCGGCACCGGCGTGCCGATCGTCGCCAGCATCAAGGCCGCACTCCCTTACCGGCCCAATCAGTTCGTGATCGGCGTGGCTTTGCCCGGCGAGCAATTCCCGCCTGCCTGGCGCGCCATGATCCTCGACGCACTCGATCACGGCCTGGACATCGTGAACGGCCTTCACATGCGTTTGCAAGACGATGCCGAGATTGCCAGCCGCGCCGCGCAGCACAGCCGTCGCCTCTGGGACGTGCGCCACACCCCGGCCGTCCATCGCGTCGGCACCGGTCAAGCAGTGCACACACGCGCGCAACGCATTCTGACCGTCGGCTCGGACTGCAACGTCGGCAAGAAGATCACGGCGCTGGAGCTGCAGCGCGGCCTGCGACAGCGCGGGCTTAGCGCCGAGTTCCTGGCGACCGGCCAGACCGGCGTGATGATCGCCGGCTCGGGCATCATCGCCGACCGCGTCATTAGCGATTTCCTGGCGGGCGCCGTCGAAGCCGCCGTGCTCGAGCGCGGCGACGCCGATTTCCTGTTGATCGAAGGCCAGGGCGGCCTGCTGCACCCGGGCTTCTCGGCCGTGACGCTGGGCCTGATGCACGGCGCCCTGCCCGACGCGATGATCCTCTGCCACGTCCCCACCCGCACCCAGATGCGCCACACGGACGTCGCCATCCCGCCGCTGGAAGAATTGGTCCGGCTGCACGAGCAGTTGCTCGCACCGATTCATCCGTCGAAGGTCGTCGGCATCGCGCTGAACGGCTTCGGCCTGAGCGAGAAGCAACTCGACGAGATCGTCGCCGATTGCGAGCTCCGAACCGGCTTGCCAACAACCGATTGCATCCGCCGCAGCGCGGACAAGCTGCTCGACGCGCTGGCCGCATGTGCTCCGCGCGGCGGGACCTGATGGTTACGCGCGGCGCTGCCAGCGCTTGGGATTACGTTTCCCATGCATCACGGCGATGATAATGACCTCGCCGTATTCAAACAGGTAGTACACGGTAGACGCGATAGCTCATGAGCGCTTCGAAATCCCTCCCCGCACGAGTTCCCAGGGCGAACGTGCGCCCGGATCCCGCCGATGCGCCTCCAAGCGTCGACTAAGTTCAGCGCGTTCTGACTCATCGAGCTCAACGCTCTCGGGAGCCTCCGCGATGCTGTCCCAGATGTCCTGCACGAGCCGGATGCGTTCGGGGATGCTCAGCGACAGAACGTCGGCTAACGTGATTCTCGCCTTCATACCTCTAGTATATTCGTCCTCGTGAAGCCTGCCAAATGACCCCTACGGTCCCGTCAGCACGGCCTCCAAGCCGGCGTAATCGGTCAGATCGATATCGGTGTCGCCGTCGAAGTGCGCCGGTTCACAATCGTTGGTAGCGGGCGCGCCGCCCGAGCCAGTGAAGCAATTATCGAACGCAGCTACGTCGCGCAGGTCCACGTGCGCATCCTGGTTCATATCCCCCAGCCCGACCGCGCCCGATGGCCCTTGCGTGACGCCGGTCAGCGTCGCGGGCGTGCCGGGCTTGTAGAGACCCAGCGTGCCGATGCTCTGCGCCGGACCGACGTTCGCATCAAAGCGGAAGTTGTAGAGCGTCCCCCAGCGCAGCGGATTGGCGGCCGGATTCACTTCGTAGGGATCGGTGGACCAGGTGAGCGCGCCACCGGCAATCGCCGAAGTCCACGGCGCGTTATTGTAACCTTCGCCGCCCGATTCCACGGCATGAAAGCCGATGTTGGTGACTACGGTCGTGGACGCAACAGGAATGCGCAACGACCGCACTGCCCGATCCATGTCATGGTTGTAGAGCGCATATTCGTAGTGCCACGTGCCATTGCCGATGTCCGTTACCTTGACCGCCAGAATCGAACGGCCGTCATCGATGAGATTCGGCGGAATGGTAGTCAGCGTTGCTCCGGGCCACGACTGAATCGCGGGGCCGTTCACGGTGGCCGGGGCGCCGACGTTGAAGTTCCAGACACCGCCCGGCACACCCGTAACGGTCACGGGCTCGCGACCGCTGCTGTTCATGTGGTTCACATCATCATGACACACGATGTAAACCTCGCCGACGTACACCGCGCCCGGATTCTGTGCGGCCGCCAGATCGGCATCATGCAATTGCAACCGATGCTCCACCGGGTTATGCGGATCGTTGGCGTGAAGCTGCAGATACGAGCCGGGGTAAGTGTACGAGCCGGTCCACGGATTGATCTCATAGCGCGGCCCGAGGAACTGCTGATTGGCATTGGTGCCGGCGTCGTAGGTATCTGAGCAGCCGACGCCCAGGTGTGTGCTGTTCGGATACGGGATGCAGCCGAATCCGCAGGCGTCGCTCTGGCCCGCGCCGAAACCATGCTTGCACCACGATTGGCCGATCTGCTCGAAGCGGTCGGACATCAGCCGATACATGTTGAACGCGGCGAACGGATGCCGCGGATCGGGATTGCCATACCAATCGAGCGGCTGCGTGCCCGCATTGCACAACGGCGAGTCCAGCGCGCAACCGACCACGTCGCCCAGCCGGCCGAACTGCTGGAATTGATTGATCTCGCCAATGTAGGCGTCCGCGCCCGGCGCGCTCGGCTGCTGACAAAGGACGTGCAGCGCGTACGACCCGGTCGCCCCCTGCCACCCCGCGATGCGAATCCAGTATGTCGTTCCGGACGTCACGTTGACGATGACGCGCGAGCCGACACCGCACGTATCGTCGTTGCAAGCCAACTGGTTCGCCGGCGTCCCGGGGCAGCCCGTGTGCGCCGAGAGCACGGTATCGAAACTGCTGCCGCAAGTATCGATCCAGAGTTCGCAATCCTGCGTCGCGGTATAGCGATACCACACGTCGGCGCTGCTGGCGGAACTACCGCAGTCGGCCGAGCCGTCGTTGCTCGCGCCGGCCGTCGTGCCGGTGTAGCTGCCCTCGGTGATGGCCACGGCGTTGGGGCAATTGTCGCCGGGAAACGGCGGCTGACAGATCACGTTCAGCACGCCACTACCTTGCGCGCCGCTCCAGCCGGCCACGCGCACCTTGAACTGCTGACCGTTCGTGGCGGGAAACGAAACCTGCGAGCCCAAGCCGGACCCGCAGAAATCGTCGTTGCATGCTATTTCCGCCCCCACGCAACTCGCGCCGTTGTAGACCACCAGCATGGCGTCGTAATTGGAGCTCGCGCCCGTGCCGCACATCGACATCACGACCGTGCTGTCGCAGGTGGCCGTGTACGTGTACCAGATGTCGGCCCCGATCTGCCCGCAGGAGGCCGCCGGCCCGTCGTTGGTGGCCCCCGCCGTGTTGAATGGCGTCGATCCTTCAGACAGAGGCAATGCGGCCGCACAGTTATTGTTCGCCGGCTGCGCCGCCGCGCCGGCACAGATCAGACCTGAAATCGCCAGCGTAAGAACAACTCTTTTCCACACTCGAATCGTTATCACTTCTGTTCACCTCCGCCAAGATGCTGGACGCCTCACGGCCGGCGCTCACGCGCCGCCGTTCGGCATTATACCACATTCCTTCCGAACGAGACTCAGAACTCAGAACGCAGGACTCGGGACTGGTCACAGCCGCGGATCGACCGGCTCGGATTCCAGCGCCAAAACGCCAAAGACGCATTCGTGCACGCGGCGCAGCGGTTCGCGGCGGACGAAACGCTCGAGCGCTTCGATCCCGAGCGCAAACTCGGCCAGCGCCAGACCGCGCTTCCGCCCCAACCCGCGCGAACGCAGTCGTTCGAGCTGATCGGTGCGCGTGTAATCCGGACCATAGATGATCCGCAGGTACTCCCGCCCGCGGCACTTGATCGCCGGCTGAACCAGCCCGCGCGGTCCGCGCGCCACGAAATCCAGCGGTTTGACCACCATCCCTTCGCCACCTTCAGCGGTGCGCTCCAGCCACCAGGCCGTCGCATCCGCGACCGACAACTCGTCGAACACATCGACGCTGCGCTGCGGCGTGGTAGCGAAGAAATCCGCGTCGGACGCCGCGAGCCGGGCGAGCGTCTGCACGTGCCACTCGTGATCGCGCCCGACATGTACGCCGCTGTCGCTCGCCAGCAGATGGAACGGTGCGACCTTTACCGCCTCAAGTCCGTTCACCGGCCAGCAGTAGCGCTGGTACGCCCGCACGTATCCTGCGATGCTCCGCTGTTGTCCGGCCAGGCGCTCCGCAACCTCTCCGAGTTCCAAACCGCGCAACACGGCCTGCGTGACGACTTGCAGCGCGTCGGCGGTGGCCACTCGGCCCGCGATGCCCACGGGGGCGTATTGTTCGCGCAGCAGTGACTCGGCCTTCGCATTCCAGGGCATGATCTCAGCGTCGAAGCAGAACCATTGCGTCTCGAGCTGCGACCACAAATCCGCAGCGGTGATGGCGGCCCGCAGCCGCTCCAGAAACGCGGTGTGCAGCGCGTCATCGGTGAAGAAGCGGCGACCGGTCCGCGTGATGCACTCGCCGATCGCGCCATCGTCC
>DASXUA010000300.1:0-1531 GCA_036505095.1 Phycisphaerae bacterium | reverse complement strand
CTGGACGCCGCGCCCGTGGTCCAGCGTTCCTTGAGGGTCACAGGGCGGCCGTTCGGAACCGCGACCCTCGGGGGCCGGCCATCAGCCTCTGGTTGCAAGACCCGCAACGGCTCGCTTATCCCGGCGCGCCGAGACGGTTCTGATCGCGTCGCGTGGCTAATCCTCAGCGCCGGTTCCGCGGGGACGTCAGCGGCGGGGCTTGCGGCGGGGTTTGGCAGCGCGGCCGTTGGCGAGCGTCTCGACGGCGGTGATGTTCTCGAGCGGAACGAACGATCTGCGGTCCGAGTTGGGATGCGCGATGAAAACTTCGGACTTCAGCAGAGCAACCACGTGCGGGTTGCGAATGATGTATGACTCGCCGCTAGCGGTAACGACACGGAACGGTTCGAACGGCTCCCGGTCCAGCATATCCACGATGGTTTCGGCGATCATGCAAACAGTATAGCCTCGCGCTGCGCCGGGAACAATGAATGAGCAGGGGTCACCAGACCGTCTACGCCGGATTGGGCGTGTCGAGGCTGCGCCACAGATACCAGGTCGCGACAGAACGGTAAGGTTGCCAGGGCTTGGCCAGCTTGGCGATGCGTTTCGGCTTCGGCAAGCCGCGCATGCGATAGGTCTTTTGTACGGCCGAGCGCAGCCCGAAGTCGCCGACTGGCAACACGTCGAGCCGGCCGAGGGAAAAGATCAGCAGCATCTCGGCCGTCCAACGCCCGACACCTTTGACCTGCGTGGCCGCCGCGATGACTTCCTCGTCGTTCATGCGCCGTAGCGTGGCCGTACGCAAGCTGCCGTCAGCGAAGTGCTCGGCCAGGTTGCGCAGGTACGCGCTCTTCTGCCGCGAGAGGCCGATGGTACGCAGCTCACCTTCAGAGAGCGCCAGAATCTTCGTCGGTGTCGGCTGCCTGCGCGGGCACAGCGCCGCCAGCCGTCCATAGATCACCGCTGCGGCCTTCATGCCGAGCTGTTGATGTACGATCGAACGGCACAAGGCCGTAAACGGTTCGCCGATGCGCGGAATCTTCCATGGACCGACCCGCGCGATGATCCCCGCCAGGCGCGCATCACCCGCTGACAAATGGCGCATGATCTGGCCGGGATGATCAGCATCAACAATCGATAAACCAGCCCGGTTCATGCAACCCGCGCGAGAAATTCAATGACGAATCGGAAATCGGAAATCCAAAATCGGAAATTGATAAACTACGGCAGGCTCCACCCCAACGACAGCGGCTGCATATCCGCGCCGCACTCCGGGCAGGGAATACTATGATCGACGTGGCGCCACTCGCCGCCTTCGCTGCGCACCGCCAGCACGGTCGGCCAGGTTCTATGGCGCGGCGGCCCAAAGCGAACTTCCAAATCCTGCCGTCCATGGCCGGCGCAGACATAGGGAATCACCGCCTGCGACGGCTCGCCGCACTCCGGACAGGGCAATTCGATGATCGATCCGGCCGCCCGGAAACGGTGCCCGTGCATGCAGCGCCAATCCAGCGTCACATCGCTGATGTCGCGTTGCACCGCCAGAGGT
>DASXUA010000299.1:0-5077 GCA_036505095.1 Phycisphaerae bacterium | reverse complement strand
ACCGGCTCTCGCGCCAGGTAGCGGCGCAGGTCCCGCTCCAGCGCCGCCGCGCTTGCATACCGTTGCGAAGGCGATGCAGACATCGCCTTCAAGACGATCGCATCCAGATCCCCCGCCAGCGCACGCCGTATCCGGGCTTGCCTGCTGCCACGCACTTGGGCCGCAAGGGCGTCCACCCGCTCGCTCAGCCGCTCCACGGTGCGGTCGGGTTCCACCTTCCGGTCCGCCGCCCCATGCGGATGTCGGCCCGACAGCAGCTCGTAGAGCACCACCCCCAGCGAGTAGACGTCGCTGCTGGCATCCAAGCCTTCGCCCTTGAGCTGCTCCGGGCTCGCATACGCGGGCGTGAGGGCCGGCCCATACGCCTGCGTCAAATCGGCGCCCGCGCTCCGCTGAATCAACCGGGCCACCCCGAAGTCCAGCAGGTTCACCTGCCCCGCATCCGTGACCAGCACGTTGCCGGGCTTGATGTCCCTGTGCAGCACCCCCTTGTCATGGGCGTACTGCACGGCGTCCAGCACTTGCTGGAACAGCTCGATGCGCTCTCGAATCCCAAGGCGATGCTCGTCGGCCCACCGAAGCAGGTTCCTGCCCGGCACGTATTCGAGCGCGAGATACGGCCGGCCGTCGTGGCTCACTCCCGCGTCGTAGAAGCGGGCGATGCGCGGGTGCTCCAGGGCGGCCAGGATGTCGCGCTCGACGGAGAAGCGCCGCGCCAGGTCCTCGCGCTCGTCCAGGTGCGCCGGCGTCTTGAGCGCCACATCGCGCTGGAAGGCTCCATCGGCACGCCGCGCCAGCCACACCTCGGCCATGCCGCCGCTCCCGAGCGACCGCACGAGCCGATATGGGCCCACCCAATCGCCGGCCTGCAAGCCGCTTGCGGATTCGCCGATCTTCGGCAGCGTGTCGAGCACTTCGCCACAGCGTTGCGGCGGAAACAGCGCCTGCCGCAGCGCCGGCTCCAGGTCCCGATGCTCGGGGGGAAGCGCCTGCAGCCAATTCAGTCGCGCCGTCTCGTCAGCGTCGATCACCTCGTCGAGCAACCGGCTCATGCGCGCCAATTGCTCCGTCGAAAGCCTGATCACGGATGCGCCCTCACACCGGCTTCAACATCACCCGCAGGAGCATCCTGGCCTTTTCCCAGTCGCGCTGCACGGTGCGCTCGGTGACGTCCAGGGTCTCGGCGATTTCCTTGTCGCTGTAGCCGCCGAAGTAGCGCATCTCCACCATCCGCGCCGCGCGCGCATCGGCCTTCTCCAGTTCCTGCAGCGCCTCGTGCACCTGGACGATGCCTTCCTCGTCCTGCGCGAGATCCTGCCCCACGTCGGTGGACAGCGGCAGCTTCTTCGCATCGCCGCCACGCCGCTCGGCCAGCCGCGCTCGCGCGCTGTCCACGATCACCGATCGCATCACCTGCGAGGCGTAGCCGAAAAATGCGCGCCGGTCCTCGAGCGCGAGTTCACCGGCCTGCACCAGGCGCAGGTAGGACTCGTGCACCAGCGAGGTGGTGTCCAGCACCGTGTTGCGGCCGCCGCCCGCCAGCCGGGCATGGGCCAGGCGCCGCAGCTCCTGGTAAGCGAGCGCGAACAGCGCATCGCGGGCGGTCCGATCCCCCGCCTTCGTGCGCGACAGAAGCACTGTGAGCCGCTCGCCCATTCGCCGATCGACCCCCTCGTCAGACATCCGACGCGATGCATTTCAGCGCACTGGTGCCGGTTTGGCAACGGCGCGCTGGGGATGTCATGTTGGACGGACCGAATCCGTTCTTCCCGGTATGAAGCTGCTCGTGAAGTTCAACCTCGTCCTTGCCCTCCTGTTCGCGATCGGGATCGCGGCCACCGCCGCCATCTCGCGCGACCTTCTGCAGCGCAACGCGCGCGAGGAGATCTACGAGGCCGCCAAGCTGCTGATCGACGGCGCCCTCGCGGTGCGCGACTACACGAGCACGAACATCGCACCGCTGCTCGAGACGCAGATCCGCTACGAGTTCCGCCCGGAGATGGTCTCGGCGTTCTCGGCCAACGAAGTGCTGAAGAAGCTGCGCGAAGCGAACCCCGAGTACAAGCAGTTCCTCTATCGGGAGGCGACGCTCAATCCCACCAACCCAGCCAACAAGGCGGTCGAGTGGGAGCACGACATCGTGAGCGGCTTCCGCAACGGCACGGTGGCGACGCCGCTATTCGGGGAACGCGACACGCCGAACGGGCGCATGCTGTTCATGGCCAAGCCCTTGAAGGCCGGAGCGGCATGCATGCGCTGCCACGACACCGCCGAACGCGCGCCCCCGACCCAGATCGCGAAGTACGGCTCTGCCGGCGGCTTCGGCTGGAAGGTCGGCGAGATCATCGGGGCGCAGATCGTCCAGGTTCCTGAAACCGCTGCCAAGGCCCGCGCCGACGCGACGTTCCGCGTCTTCATGGCCTCGCTGCTAGGCGTGCTGCTCACCATCGCCGCCACGCTCAACCTGCTGCTCTGGTGGATGTTCATCCGTCCCGTCACCCGGATCTCGGCGCTCGCCGACCGGATCAGCCTCGGCGATGTCGCAGCGGCGGACTTCGTGGCCCATAGCCGCGACGAGATCGGCTCGCTCGCGACGGCGCTCTCGCGGATGCGGCGCAGCCTGGACCAGGCGATGAGGATGCTCGAAGCCTGACGGCCTACCGAAGCCCAGCTCATGTCGTCGACGAAGACGCCGAAAACAACTTATAGCCGTCCAAGCTCCAATGACAGCTCCGGCTCCATGAGCTGTCGTTCGCTCCTGTCGCTTCACCGCCGGCGGACGGCCACTTCCAGTCTTTCGAGCAGCGTGCGGAAATTCGCCCAAACCGCACGTTGGAGCCCATATCGCGCTGATCACCGAAGGCGAAAACCGGTCATTCGCATTGGCATCCGCCAACGTGGATTGAAGGTCTAACTCAGGCTGGCGACAAAGATGATCGCCGTGTCGCGTCTACTACTGAATCACCTGGTCGGCGCGCAGCAGCAGCGATTGCGGCACCGTGAGGCCGCGGGCCTTGCGGGCTAAGGCAACTGAAGACAAGCTCACGAGGCTAAGCGCGAGCGCCGCTTTCCGCAGCATCATGGCCCCACGAGTAGTTGCCCGAAACAAGCAATGGGACGCTGCATCGCTGACCGCAGAGGGTCAAGGAATGCCTGTGAGCACCCTCATTCTGAGTAACGCGCTAGTGTCAGCTTCGGGGGTCTTTTTTTTTCTTCGCGAAGGTCTCAGTTCGGGCCGATATCGGACACTGAAAGCAAGCCAGATCCACGCCCACCGTAGTAGTCTAGTTCTCCCCTCTCGTTGAGACTGATGACCAACACTTCAATCGTGGCACTGCGATTCCGTGCGGCTCCATCGTTTCGAGTAGAGGAAGTCCCTCCTATTCAGTCGTTAGGCACTCGGGGACCATCTGTCGCCGCGCCTGTTTGAGCAGATTCGTGGGCACATCGAATGACTGCGTGGCACCAGTCCTGATTGACACTGAGCGTGCGACGCGGATAGAGGGCGGCGCGGCCCCCAAAGCAACATGAAAGGAGCAAGCACATGTGTCATACCGGAAATTCAGGTTCATATCGGGGCTCCCGGTCTCGTCTTGTTCTTCTGCTCTCGGAGTGCGTTGTAACAGTGGCAGTCTGGTTCCTCTTCGCGGCGCCATTGCTTGTCACCGGTTGCAGTTCCATCCCGGCAGACTCACGTGGCCTTGGGCAGCCCTCTGGGCTCGAGAAGCTCCGGCACGTCATCGTGATCTATCAAGAGAATTGGAGCTTCGACGGCCTGTACGGCAAGTTCCCCGGGGCCGAGGGCTTGGCGAACGCAGGCGAGCGCGTGACCCAGATGAAGAAGGAAGGGACGCCCTACACGACACTTCCGCAGCCGCTCGATACGTCGAAGACGCCCCCAGCCCCGGACGCCCGGTTCCCGCCTGACTTGCCGGCCGCTCCCTATGACGCGGCCCGCTATGTTCCGCCTGACCGCAAGACGGGCGACATCGTGAATCGCGCCTTTCAGGAACGGCGTCAGATCAACGGCGGCCGCATGGACGGGTTCGTGGCCTGGAGCGAGAACGGCGGGCTTGCGATGAGCTACTACGACGCCACTGATCTGCCCGTTGGCCGCCTGGCGCAGCAGTACACGCTGGCTGACCACTTCTTCCACTCGGCTTTTGACGGCTCGCTCTTCAACCACTTTTGGTTGATCTGTGCGTGCACGCCCGTCTGGCCCAGCGCGCCAGCCAATCTTCGAATCCAACTCGATGCACAGGGTGACGTTGTCAGGCATGGGTCGGTCACACCGGACGGCTACGTCGTCCATACGGTCTATCCGGCGAATCCGCCGTATCCCGCGACCATCCGGGATCCGGCCCAGCTGATGCCGCTCCTGACCATGCCGACAATCGGCGACCGGCTGAGCGACAAGGGGATCTCCTGGGCCTGGTACTCGGAGGGCTGGAACGACGCTGTTGCCGGACGCCCGGATCCGCTCTTTCAGTTTCATCATCAGCCGTTCAACTACTTCGCCCGCTACGCCGACAGTACGGCCGCCCGGACCGAGCACGTGAAGGACATCGAGGACTTCCGTGCTGCCCTGCGCGCCGGCAACCTGCCAGCGGTGGCGTTCGTCAAGCCGAACGGTGCGCACAATGAACACCCGGGCTACGCGGATTTGCTGTCCGGCCAGCGGTACGTAGCCGACCTAGTGAAAGCGGTGCAGGACAGTGCCATCTGGAAGGACAGCGTGATCATCATCACGTACGACGAGGCCGGCGGGCGCTGGGATCACGTTCCGCCGCCGCCGTGCGATCGCTGGGGTCCAGGAGTCCGGGTTCCAGCCATCATCATCTCGCCCTACGCCAAACGCCGCTTCGTCGATCACACCCCCTATGAGACGGTTTCGATCCTGAAGCTCATCGAAACCCGCTGGCAGTTAGCACCTCTAGGAAGTCGAGACGCTGCCGCGAACAACCTGCTTAACGCCTTTGACTTCTCGCAGACCCAATGACGCCGCTGGGGTCGCGGGTGCTTTCGGAGGCCTGGGCAGATGACGAAAGCCGGACCAGCTTGGGCGGCGCGCCGGCCA
>DASXUA010000298.1:0-7214 GCA_036505095.1 Phycisphaerae bacterium | reverse complement strand
TCGATCGCGTGCCGCTGGCCGTAAGCGAACGTGAGCGCATAGAGATCAAAGCCTTCGTCGCGCGCGATGGCGGCCGCGGTGGCGGAGTCCAAACCGCCTGAAAGCAGCACAACGGCCGACGCCCGCGATGTTGCTGTGATGCTCATTGCGTCTGCTATGCCGGCGGGATAAACCCGCCGGCTCGCCAAGTGGTTCATACCCTACAAAAATGATAGCCTACCAGAGCGAGAACGCGCGAGAAGGAGCCGGTCGTGGGCTATCTAACCTATTCCGATTACATCAATGATATTGGAATCATCGAGGCCCTGCGGGTGCCCCCGCAGCCGCCCGCTGGGCAATCGCCCGACTGCTGGCCCTGCTGGCATCGGCCGGACCAGGCCGGCGCCGGCGTGGCCTGGGAACCGGGCGGCGCCTGGCCGCGGCAGCAGCCCTGGGCGCATGACGAGGTGCTCTTCATCCGCACGCACCAGGCCTTCGAGGTCTGGTTCGCCGTGATCGTACACGAGCTGGAAGATGTCATGATCCGGGCAGCCGAGGTGCTCGGCCGGCATCGCGTGCAGCTCAAGCAGATCAAGCTAGCCGAGCGCGACGCCGTGAGTCCGCTCCCGATCGAGGAATTCCCCAGTCTCCAGCAGCTCGCGTCGCAGCAGTCCAACCCGCGCGTCCGCGACCGTATCCTGAGGATGCACGCGCCCGGCCGGCAGCGCTCGCACACGCGTGTGCATGTCGACTGGTTCGCGGAGGCCGATCTGGATCTGTGGAGCGCGCGCGTCCGCCGTGCGGCGCTGACGCTGCGCACGACCGTGCCATTTTTCGAGGTTCTGGCGACCATGACGCCGGCGCAGTTCATGGTCTTTCGTGGACGCCTGGTGCCGGCGTCGGGTTTCGGATCGGGCCAGTTCCGTGAGGTGGAACTGCTGTGTGGGCAGCGCGAGCGCCACGAACGTAAGCTGCGGCCCCGTGCGGGCGTTGTCGATTCCGAGCCCCATCGTGCGCCGTTGCCCGAGGGTGTGCTGCGGCCAGGGCCCGAAACGCCCGCAGCCGACGCGGGGCTGGCGTTCTACACCTCGCTGCCCGACGCGATGTTGCGCCGGGTGGCGGCCCAAGCCGCCGCGCCGGGATTACGCGATTTGGTTTATTCGCTGCTCAGTGCCGACGGCTTGATTTGGCCAGAGGGCGACGACACGGCGCAGCGGCGCGATTTCGATCAGTTCGTCACCGCCAACCTCCGGCACGCGATCGAAGACTGGCGCAAATCGGTTCCCACGTTGCAGGCCGGCGGCGAGAGCGCGGAAAAGCTCCTGTCGGCCAAGTTCGACGAATTGGATCAGGTCTTGGCGGATCGCGAAACAATCGTCGCCGCGCTTTTGCAGATGCGCGCCCTGCGCGATCCGCGCGAGATGGCTCTGGCCGCGTTTCTGGAGGCCTGTCTGACGCTGGACGATGCGCTGCTGCACTGGCGCGACGTGCACATCCGTTTCGTGGAGCGAATGATCGGCTTCCGCCCCGGCACCGGCGGCGGCGGCGTCAATTACCTGCGCCGCACGGTGGCCCCGGACGGCACCATGTACATCCAGCGCTCGTTCCCCTGCCTGTGGCAAGCCCGCAGCGTGGTGCAGCCGGCGTAACGATTTCCGATGGCCGGATTCCGACTTCCGATTCGCTCTCGGCGGCGTTCCAACCGATGGTGACTTTCAGAGATCAAGACGGCGACGTGCAGTCTTGAGCTTTTCCTTCAGCCAACGACGTGCTAAGCGAGTGGGGGTCGTGCGGCGCCTTTTGGCTTCGTGGACCAACTCGCGCCACAGACTCTTGTTAAGTTCCACGAATAGGAAGTCCGGCGGCACGAAGATCACGTCGTTCGCGTCCTCGAGTTCGTGCAGGTAATCGGTCGAGTCATGGGTGTCCCAGAACTCGGCCTCCTCCTGAGTACTTCGAAACTTCGGAATCCGTTTTCTCATTGGCGATTGGGCAAGCCCACCAGCTTGCGCACGTCGTCCAAGGTTCGTCCCGCGAGTTCGCGAGCGCGGCGCGAGGAATGCTCGACTTGCTGCCACACGGTGTCGGCGTCGCGCTCCAGGGCGGCGCGGCGCGCGCGCAGCGGTTCAACCACCGCCGTGAGCGCTTGGATCACTGCGTCTTTCAGCGGTGCGTAGCGGCGGTTGCCTTTGCGGTATTCCGATTCCAATTCATCAGCCTTGGCCGTCGCGCCGGCAGCGCGGAGCAGCAGGAACAAATTTTCCACGCCCGCGCTCATGTACTTGCCTTCCGGCGGCGTGCCGGTGTCGGTGACGGCCGAGCGGATCTTCTTGGCGATCGACTTGGGGTCCTCGAACAGGCCGATGTAGTGGCCGGGTCCGAGCGATTTGCTCATCTTCTTATCCGGATCGGCTGGCGACATGATCTTGGGCGTGGCCGTGAAGAGCGGTTGCGGTTCGTTGAAGTACTCGCCGAAGCGGTTGTTGAATCGCCGGGCCACGTCGCGCGAGAGCTCCAGATGCTGCTCCTGATCCTTGCCGACTGGCACGTATTTGGCGCGGTAGATCAGGATGTCCGCAGCTTGCAGGATCGGGTAAAAGCACAGCGCGGCCGAGACGAATCCCTCGGTATCCGTTTCGGAGACGAACTCCGTTTTTTCCTTGAACTGCACCATCGTCGTGAGTTTGCCGAACGCGCAGACCGTGCTCAGGATCCAGCACAGCTCCGTATGCTCCGGCACGAGCGACTGCACGAACATCAGGCTCTTGTTCGGATCGATGCCGCAGGCGAGCAGGTCCAATACCATGCGCTGGGTAGCAGAGCGCAGCTCGGCCGGATCGTACGGCAGCGTCATCGCATGCAGATCGACCACGCCGTACGCGCAGTTGTATTGCTCTTGCAGCTTCACCCAGTTCGCAATCGCGCCGAAGTAATTGCCAAGGTGCAGCTCGCCGCTGGGTTGGATGCCGGATAGAACGTCAAGCATGAGGGTTCAGGGCTCAGATTGAAAATCCGCCGTGGCGGAGTTCAGGTTCAGTCCACCGAGTGCGGAGGGACTCGAACCCCCAACCGCCGGTTTTGGAAACCGGTGCTCTACCAATTGAGCTACGCACCCACGCTCCTGAACATAGCGCCCGCTTCGGCGGGTGTCAAACGAATGGCGGTTGGACGGTAGCGGCGCTGCCGGGCTATACTGCGCGAGCGCGCGAGTATCGGGCGCGCAGCACCAGAGGCATCGGGGCCCGCTGAAATGATGTCTGCGCCTGCTTTTTCAATCGCCGATCGTCTGACGGAATTCGCGGTCCGCTTCGACGAGCAGTTTGCGAAGTATCTGGCGCCGGTCGGCGAAGTGCCGCCCAGGCTCGCCGAAGCGGTTGCCTACTCCGCGCTGGCGCCGGGCAAGCGCGTGCGGCCGTATCTAGTGTGTCGTTCGTATGCGCTGTGCAGCGACGGGTCCGCCGAGGTCGCATCCGCGACCCTGGAGTTGCAAGCCGTGCCGCTAGCGGCCGCCATCGAGTGCGTACACGCGTTCTCATTGGTGCATGACGATCTGCCCGCGATGGACGATGACGACCTGCGTCGCGGCCGACCGACGAACCATGTTAAGTTCGGCGAGGGCCTGGCGATACTCGCGGGTGATGCTTTGCTCGCTCTCGCCTTCGAACTCATCGCGCGGCACGCGCCGACACCGGAGCGCGCCGCGCGCCTGACGCTGGAGCTAGCGCGGGGCGCCGGCTGGTCCGGAATGATCGGCGGCCAAGCGGCCGATATTATGGGCGAGGACGCGGCGCCTGATCCTGAGCTGGTCGCCTTCATTCACGCTCGAAAAACTGCGCGGCTTTTCGAGGCATCCTGCCGGCTGGGAGCGATTGCGGCCGGTGCCCGTCACGAAACAGAGGCCGCGCTGGCCAGCTTTGGCGATCAGCTTGGACGGGCCTTCCAGATCGCCGATGATTTGCTGGACCTGACCGCCAGCAGCGAACAAATGGGCAAGGCCACCGGTAAGGATGCTGGGGCCGGTAAGCAGACTTATCCGCGCTGCTTCGGCGTCACCGAAAGTGGCCGCCGCGCCGCCCGGGCGAGCGCGCAGGCCATCGCGGCGCTGGACGTTTTCGGACCGCCAGCGGATGATCTACGGGCTCTGGCGCGTTTTGTGGTTGAACGAGCGCGCTAAATGGTCCACGCTGAACGCGCCGACGCGGACAAGGTTATTGGATAATCTCTCTACCCGCCGCGGCGGGCCGTCGCGTGGACAGAAGGGCCTTCATGCACATGAGTATTCTGAGCGGCATTCGATCGCCGGCCGATGTGCGGGCGTTGCCTCTGGAGCACCTTCCCCGTTTGGCGGAGGAAATCCGCCAGCGGATTATCGACGTTGTGGGCAAGAGCGGCGGGCACTTCGCCAGCAATCTGGGCGTCGCCGAGCTGACCATCGCGCTGCATCGCGTCTTCGATTTCTCGAATGACCGGCTGCTATGGGACGTGGGACACCAGTGCTACCCGCACAAGTTGCTGACGGGCCGCAATGACCGTTTCGACATGATTCGCAAGGCCGGCGGGCTTTCCGGCTTCCCGGAAGTCGCCGAGAGCGAGTACGACCTGTTCAATGTCGGTCACGCCGGAACCGCGATCGCCACGGCCATCGGCATGGCCCGCGCCGACGCGCTGCTGGAGCGCGATACGCGCGTGGTGGCGCTGGTCGGCGACGCCAGCATCGTCAATGGCGTGGCGTTCGAGGGGCTGAACCAGGCGGGCACATTGCGGCGGCAATTCCTGGTCGTGCTGAACGATAACGAATGGGGCATCTCGCCGACGCAAGGCGCGATGGCCGAGCGTTTGACCAAGTTCCGCGCGAGCAATGTGTACGAGGAGATCAAGCAGCAGGCCAAGCGCTTGTTGCCGCGTGTGCCGATCGTCGGCAAGACGATGTTCGAGACGCTGGGCCACCTCAAGGAGGTCGTGAAGGCCACGGTCGCGCCGCACCAGATTTTTGAGAACCTGGGTTTCCAGTATATCGGGCCGATTGACGGGCACGACCTGCCGCACCTGATTGAAATGCTGCAGATTGTCAAAGACGTGCAGCATCCGGTCCTGCTGCACGTGCACACCGTGAAAGGCAAAGGTTGCGACTGGGCTTGCGCCGATCCCGGGAAGTTCCACTCGCCCAAGCCGTTCAAGATCGAGAACGGCAAAGCCACCATCATCAGCGGACCGGGCAAGAGCTGGACGAAGGCCTTCGTCGAAATCCTGATCGAACTGGCGCAGGAGGATCCGCGCATCTTTGCGATGACCGCCGGCATGCCGGACGGCACTGGTCTGAACAAAATGATGGAGGTGATGCCGGAGCGCTGCATGGACATCGGCATCGCCGAAAGCTGCACGGTGGACATGGCCGCCGGCATGGCGAAGGCTGGGCTGCGCCCCGTGTGCGCGATCTATTCGACTTTTCTGCAGCGGGCCTTCGATCAGATTTTCCAGGAGGTGGTGCTGCAAGGTGGGCACCCAGTCATCTTCTGCCTGGACCGCGCGGGCGTCGTCGGCGGCGACGGGCCGGTGCACCACGGCTTCCTCGACATCACCTACTTGCGCGGCTTCCCGCGCTTTGTGCTGGCGGCCCCGGCCGACGAGTTGGAGCTGCGCGCGGCGCTCAAGTTCGCACTGACGCTCGACCAGCCGATCGCGATTCGTTACCCGCGTGACAATGTCCCCGAGCCGCTGGATGGCTGCCCGCCGTTTGAAATGGGCAAATCGCGCCGGCTGCGCGAAGGCAGTTCGGCCACGATTCTGGCGTACGGCACGACCACCCTGGCCGCGCTGCAGGCCGCTGAGCTGCTCGAGCACGACGGTATTCAAGCGGCCGTGGTGAACGCGCGCTTCGCCCGCCCGGTCGATCGCGACATGGTCAAGCGCGCCTTTGGCGGCGGCCGGCCGGTCGTCACGGTTGAAGACCATTCGGTCAGCGGCGGTTTCGGTTCGGCCGTGCTCGAAACCGCGCAGGAAATCGGCCTGGACGCGAGCGCATCGGTACGACTGGGTCTGCCAGCCGATCGGTTGATTTCCCACGGCTCGCGTAGCGCTCAGCTTGCCGAAGCCGGCATCGACGCTAGCGGCATCGCCGCGGCCGTGCAGAAGCTGGTGGAGGCCCTCGGGCCCAAAGAGCGGTCGTTCAGCAGCGCCGAGCGCCGTCCGATCCTGTCGCACTGACCGCGGGGCGGGCGTCCCGCCCGCCGGGTTAATACCATGCCCGCCCTATCCCAAGGTGTATACGTCCTCGGCAATCCGCAGAAGCCGGAAGTCGCCGCCGTCTTTCAAGACTTCTGCCGGTTCGTGGCCGAACACAGCCGGCTGGCGGGGGCGGAACTGTCCACCGACGGACGGCCCGCGGTGACGGCTGGTGCGCAGCGCGCTATCGTACTGGGGGGTGATGGCACCCTGCTGGCGGTCGGCCGCTCGCTGGGGGCGCAGCAAATCCCGCTGCTAGGCGTGAATTTCGGAAAATTGGGATACATCGCCGAGTTTCTGCTCGACGAACTCAAAGCGCAATTCGACCGGGTGATCAGCGACGACTCACTTGTGGCCGAGCGGATGACCCTGGAAGCCAGTACCCGCCGCGGCGGGCGTGCGACCTTCTCGAGCCTGGCGATTAATGACTGCGTGATCCAGGCCGGACCGCCCTACCGCATGATCGAGCTGGCGGTTTCGGTTTCGGGCACGCACCTCACCGACATCCTGGGTGACGGGCTGGTAGTTTGCACGCCGCTGGGCTCGACGGCGCATAACCTGTCGGCCGGCGGACCGATCGTGCAGAGCGGCGTGGAGGCGATTGTGCTTACGCCCCTGACGCCGCACTCGCTCACGCATCGGCCGGTGGTGGTCGAAGCCGAGCACGAGATCGAAATCACGGCCAAGCGCGTCAACTCCGGCACAACCGCCATCATCGATGGCCAAGTACTCTGCCCACTCGCGGTGGGCGACCGCGTTCGTCTGCGTCGCAGCGCCACACGTCTGAAGGTCGTTCGCAATCCCCAGTATCCGCCCTGGCACAAGCTGGTCAGCAAGCTGCGCTGGGGCCAGGCGCCGACGTACGCGTAGGGCCGCGCGGGTCACGGGCGCCGAGCAGCATGGCGCGCGCGCTCCTACCTGACCCGAAAGTCCAGCACCAGGACCTCGTCCGGCGTGATCCCGACCTGGATGTTGTATGCCTCTCCCGGAACCAGCGCCGGCGGTAGCGCGTC
>DASXUA010000297.1:0-12226 GCA_036505095.1 Phycisphaerae bacterium | reverse complement strand
AACCGCAGGAGTTCGGCCACGCGGTGGTCGCCGACCGAATGCTCATTCTGGCCTCGGACCACAATCACGGCGTGTTCTTGCCGTTCGATCTCAAGAAGAAGTACACCATGGAGGACCTCGTCGGCCTACTGCGGCCATTTGCAGGAGTGGACGACGGCACGCTTGATGAGGAGACCTCCCGATGACTTTACGTCGTCGCCTCGCGCAGCAACTCGAGAGTGTTCAGGATCTCGAATTGGCATCCGAGAGCCGGTCTTGGGAGGGGCTTGAGCTGCTCTTGGTCGGAAAAACCTCCGGGGGCACATACCTGATGGGTTTTGCAGCGGAGATGCTCCTCAAGTGCGCTTATTTCCGGTTCAGCGGCGCAGCCCCGGCGGACGCGGTCAAACCACGCTTGGGCCCAGCCCGGAAACCGGGCCAGCTCTTGATCCCGGTGGTTCCGCATGAGCAATATCACAGTCCTCGTTTCTGGGCGCTGCTGCATTTGGCTGCGAGGCGAAGCCGGCACGCGCCCTTGGCGGCTATAATGGAGGCGCAGCTCGTGCAAAGAATGCGTCGGCTGCACCAGAATTGGTGGGTCGAGATGCGCTATCGCGCTATTGAGCCGAGCCCGCTGGAAGTGCGGAGCGTGTTTGACGACGTAAGTTGGTTGCGCGCAAACTATGTTCTACTGTGGAGATGAGCATGCCGCTACGTAGAAGGCGAGTCCTCGCCCGAAATCCGCGTTCGGAGGGTCTGCGCGCCCGATTAGTTGAAGAGTGGCGTCAGCCGCGTGAGGACGTACCGGAGCCGATCATCGTCGAAGAATCGGGCCCCAACAAACCGACGCATCTCTTCGTGATCTGGTCTGACTGGGGCGACTTCAACCAGCAGGAACGCTCCGAGATCATTATGGACGCCTACGAGGAAGCACGCGGCTCCGACCTCGTGAGCCTCGTTACTGTCGCGATGGGACTCACACCGACGGAGGCGGAGCGGATGGGGATTGAGTACGAATGAGAATGCCGCATTCAGGGCACTTCCCCGACAAGTTGCCGGTCAGGTCGTACCCACAGTTCTTGCACAGGCCCTCGTGCCGGCGTCGGGTTTTTCGAAGTACCGCTACGAATGTGTGTCCGGCCGGGTAGATCAGCAAGAGACCGGCCAGCGGCAAAAGAGGAACGGGATGCTTCCGAAAGCAACCGTCGTCGCCCCATTCCACGTCGTTCCGCTTCGCGCGAAAGGTTGGCGCGCTGCTCGTGTAAAGTGCGCCGCGATAGAGCACGAGAAAACCGCACTGAGGGTGGTCCGTCGCAATCCAATAGGCCTGCGACCCGTCAGGCTCCACATGGTGTTCGTACTCACCCCAGAGCAGCCACGGACGCAGCCAACTAACCCCGATCGCCAGGAGGGTCACTGTGGAGTAGACGTAGCATACCTCTCTAAGTCGTTTACCGTACATGTCAGCTCAGCGTGTGCGGAACCCCTTACTCCTCGAATAATCGATCGCCGCGATGCAGGCGCTCGGCGATGCGGTAGGTCTGGCCCTGCGCCCGTGCAGTGGGCGCGTGCGCGGCGAGATAGCGCCACGCGGCGATCAGAATGTCGCTGACTTCCGCTGATCGCCCATGCATTTCGTATTGCCGAATTGCAATTTCGACTGTTTGGATCGTATGGAAATCGCGGTCTTCGCGCAATAGCGCGTGGCAAAGCGTTGCAATGAACGGCGCGGCTGAATCCGACAGCAGCAAGTACTGAGCTGCCAGACTGCCTGCCCGGTCAACTTGGTGCCGCACGTCCGTTAGAGCATCGAGAGCGCTGAGAATCCGCTGCGGTTCAGTCGCTGTAGCTTCGGGCCCGACTCGAACGGCCGGCATGTTGAGAAAGCGATCGAGATACACGCTCATCGCGGCGTCGAAGATGCCGCGCGTCAGTTCCCAGGAGGGCGCGCGGAGCAGCGCCTGGTGCACGGCATTCGCGAATGTAAAGGTGTGTAGGGCCGTGTCCCAGTCGGCGAATTCGTTCGAGGTGTGGAATTGCTTGATGCGCAGGGCGGCGGCATAGGCAACCGTGCACGCCAGATCAGTGGGCGCCGCTCCGTTTCGCAGTGCGTCCAGCAGCGCGCTGACAATCGCGCGCGGATCGCTGCCGAGGAGCACTTGTTCGGCCGGCATTCGCGACGCTTGCAGCTTGGAAGGCTGCGCCGGCGGCAGGCTGGAAGCCTGCACCACAATGGACGGCCATTCCGACATTTCGGCGAAGGCATCGTTCAGCAGCGCGACCAGGTCGATCGGCTCGCGCCACTGGGCGGATTCCTCCATGCGCTCGGAGAAGGTGTAGTTCGAGACGAGGCTGGGCAGAATCGTGGCCGCGTGTTCATAACCGATCAGATCGAGCGCTTCGAACGCCTTGTTGGTGAAGTCGAGCACGTGACCGATGCTCAGGTAGCGGTGGTCGGTCGCGGCGCTGAAGAAGGCGTCGGCGATGTTTACCATCGGCATGTCGCGCTCGATCATCGAAGCGATGCAGCGCTCCGCGGCTTCCGTGTCGCGATGCTCGACGAACGTGCGAAACCACTGCTTGAGCAGCACGGGATCGTTTGGGGCGTTTGTCAGCGGCTCGACCGCGAACCGCGGCGGCGAACCTTCGCAATCGGCTGCAACGGCCGACAGGCCGTGATAGGCCGCGCGCGCGCGATCCTCGGGTCGCAGGTGCGGCATCAGGTTGGCCATGCAGGTCAGGATCGTCTGGCCCATGCCCCAGCCGTCACGCCGATAGCGCGCCCCGTGCAGCAGACCGATCGTCAACACTTCACGTGGATCAGGGTCATCGGCCAGCAGGGCGATCGCCGATTTCGCGATCACCAGCCGGATGTTTCGCGAGAGGCCATCCGAAAGCCGCCGGAGGTGGTGCGTCCGTCCGCCCGCGGGCGGGGATAGATCGACGTAGATGCGGCCGTCCTCAATCTTGACGGGAAAGCTCCGCAGGTCGTCGGCCCACAAGTCAAACGTTCCGCCGCTGCACAGATCGAAGCGCGCATGATGCCAATGGCAGATGATCAGGCCATCTTTGACCGTCCCGCGGTCCATAGGAAAGCCCATGTGCGGGCAGCGGTTGTCAACGGCGAACACTTTGCCAGCGCTACGGCATAGTGCGAGCGTGTGACCGCCACATTGCACGGCGAAGCAATCGCGGCCTTTGAAATCCTCGATCGAGGCGACTGATACGTAATCCGCCATGGCTATCTCCTCTCTTGACGCTGAGACGCAGAGGAACAGGGAGGTCCAGTTCAGCATCAGCCTGGGTGGGGCAGCGTTTCCAACTCGCGGCGTAGCGCGTCTGGTGCCAGTTTGTCCCAGTCGAGGGTCAGCATCCGTTCAATACGGGACTTCAGTTCCTCGGCGACGCGCCGTGCGAAATCCAGCCGCTCGGCGTCGGTGCCCGGATAATAGACCGGATCCGGCAGGGACCAATGAACGGTCAATGGGGCGTCGGGCCACACGGGGCACACTTCCTCGGCTGCGGCGTCGCAAACCGTAATCACGACGTCCGGCGGGTCGTCGGCGAATTCGCGCCAGGATTTCGAGCGTGCGGCCGAATCGAGCGGAACGTCCAGACTCTCAAGGGTGCGGACAGCCAGCGGATGAATGAAGCCGGCGGGCTGCGAGCCGGCGCTGCAGGCTTCGAAACGCTCGTCGCCAACATGCCGGAGGATGGCCTCAGCCATTTGTGAGCGGCACGAATTGCCCGTGCACAGGAACAGAACCTTGGGTTTGTCTCGCATCGGCTCTCAACCGTTGGCTTGATTCAGCCACTCTCTGTCCATAGTGTACGCTTGATGATTTCCGATTGTCGATTTCCAATTTCCGATCGGCAGGGTTGGCACTCAGCTAGTCGGGCTGACCGATCGCCGAGAGGTGCGTGAGATGAGCCGCGAGCCGCGAACTCGGAAATCGGCCATCCCACGGGTCGGAATCGGCTACGACATTCATCGTCTGGTCGACGGCCGCTCGCTGATGCTCGCCGGGATTCAGGTCCCTTTCGAGCGCGGGCTGCACGGGCATAGCGATGCCGACGTGGTTCTGCACGCGGTGACGGACGCGCTCTGCGGAGCGGCCGGCCTGCCGGATATCGGTGATCTTTTCCCCGACAGCGATCCGAAGTACAAAGGCATCGATAGTCGCAAGCTGCTGGCCGAAGTGGTGCAGCGCTTGCGGGCGACCGGTTTTGTCGTAGGCAACCTGGATGTTATCGTGCACGCCGAGCGGCCCAAGCTGTCGCCGCACAAGCGCGCCATGGCCGAATCGCTGGCGAAAATGCTGGATTTGCCGCCGGAGGCGGTCAGCGTGAAAGCGAAGACTAACGAGGGACTCGGGTCAGTCGGCCGCGGTGACGCGATTGCGTGCACGGCCGTCGTGTTGATTGCGAATGCCGAATTGCCGATTGCGGATTGAAGATGCCGCTGCGCGTCTACAACACGCTTACGAAACAGAAGGAGATCTTCGAGCCGGTCGTGCCGGGCAAGGTCGGGATTTACCTCTGCGGGCCGACCGTCTACAAGCCCAGCCACATCGGTCATGCCGTCGGGCCGATTATCTTCGACGCGCTCAAGCGTTTCCTGATCTTCAAAGGTTTTCAGGTCACGTGGGTGGTCAACATCACCGACGTCGAGGACAAGCTGATCGCCGAGGCCCGGGCGCAGGGGGTGCGGGTACCGGATCTGGCGGCGCGGGTCACGGCCAACTACCTGGACGCGATGCAGCGGCTGGGCGTGCGCGGCATCGACCAGATGCCGAAGGTTTCGGAGCACATTCCGGACATCCTCGGCATGATCCAGAAGCTCATCGACCGCAAGCACGCTTACGTATCCCGCGGCGATGTGTACTTCGATGTCACCTCCGATCTGGATTACGGCAAGCTCTCGAACCGCTCGCCCGATGAACAAGCCGGGCAGCGCGAGTTGGTCAGCGGCGAAAAGCGGCATCCCGGCGACTTCGCCTTGTGGAAGGCGGCCAAGCCGGAGGAGCCGCCCGAGACGAAGCACGAGTCGCCCTGGGGCTTGGGGCGCCCGGGTTGGCATATCGAGTGCTCCGCCATGAGTTGCCGCATTCTGGGTGAGACGTTCGACATTCACGGCGGGGGAATGGACCTGGTTTTTCCGCACCATGAGAATGAGATCGCCCAATCGGAAAGCGCGACGGGCAGGCTCTTTGCCAAATATTGGCTGCACCACGGGCTGACCAAGATCAATACGAAGAAGATCTCGAAGTCCGAAACCGAAGAAGGCGCCTTGGCCAAGTTGACGCTCTCCAATCTGCTGGCCACTTATCCCGGCGAGTTGCTGCGCTACTTTGTTCTCGGCACGCACTACCGCAGCCCGATCGATTTTTCCGACGAGGCCCTGGAGGCGAAACGGAAAGGCCTCGATACGTTCTATCGCCTGTTCGAGCGTGTCGAACGGGTGACCGGCGCGAGCGCTTACGGTGACACGCCTGCGCTCGAGCGGGTTGCGCCGGAGACGATCGCGCCCGAGGACCGCGAATTCGCATCGGCCGTGCTGGCGCAGCGCACGCGGTTGGTCGAGGCTTTGGACGACGACTTCAACACGGCCGTCGCGATTGCCGTGCTGTTCGAGTTGGCCAACGCCATCAACCGGTTCGTGGACGAACGCAAGTTGGAGTCCGCTCCGAGCGGGCCAGCACGGCTCGCGGCGCTGGCGGCCACGCGCCAGTGTGTTGAGTTGGCGCGGCTGCTCGGTCTTTTCGAGGCGCCGCCGGCGGCGCAGCCGGGCATGGATAACGAACTGGTCGAAGGCCTCATGGGTCTGCTGATCGAACTGCGGCAGTGCTGCCGCAAGAGCAAGAACTTCGAGCTGGCCGATCTGATTCGCACGCGACTGAGCGAGTTGAACGTGACGTTGGAGGATCGGCCCGACGGGACGATCTGGCGCCGGTCGTGAGGACGAATAGGCCCTATCGGTCCTATAGCCCTATGGACGTTTGCGGCATCGACCCAGGGATCGGGATCACCGGCTACGCGATTGTGCGGGCGCATGCCGAAGGTACGCGCGTGATGGATGCAGGCATCTGCCGCTCGGATCGCACGGCGAAACTCCCGCAGCGTTTGATTCAACTCCAAGCGGATATCGAGTCGGTGATCGCGCGCTGGCAGCCGCAGGTGGTCTGTATCGAGCAGCTCTACGCGCACTACAAGCATCCGCGCACGGCGATTCTGATGGGTCACGCGCGCGGCGTGATCATCGCAGCGGTCGCCCGGGCCGGCATCGAGGTGCGCAGCTACGCCTCGACGCAGGTGAAGCGGAGTCTGACTGGAAATGGCCGGGCGTCGAAGAGCCAGATGCAGCGCGCGATCGCGGCCACGCTCGGCCTGGCGGTGATTCCTGAGCCGGCCGATGTGGCCGATGCACTGGCGGTCGCGTTGTGCGGCCTTCGCGGATTTCAGTTTTCGGATTTCAGATTTCACATGGAAACATCGGCGCCGCACCGCTTGAATTCGGAGATCTCAAATCTGAAACCTGAAATCCGCAGGGTGAAGGCCCCATCATGATCGTCCGTCTCACAGGCATCGTCGCGGAGGTGGGGGAAGAATCGGCCGTCATCGACCGTGATGGACTTTCCTATGAGGTGCTGGTGCCGCGCTACGCGATCGGCGAGCTGGCCGCCTGCCGCGGACGCCAGGTGTCGGTGCACACGTTGGAATTCCTTGAAGGCAACACCGCTTCCGGTTCGCTGGTGCCGCGCATGGTCGGGTTCCTCTACCCGGAGGACAAGCTCTTCTTCACGCGCTTCATTTCGGTGAAAGGCATCGGTCCGCGCAAGGCGTTGCGGGCGCTGGCGCATCCGGCGGGTCAGGTGGCAGGCTGGATCGAGAGCGGGGACGTGAAATCGCTGAAGCTGCTGCCGGGCATCGGCGCGCGTGCGGCCGACCAAATCATTGCCGAGTTGCGCGGCAAGCTGAAGGACCTGGCCGTGGCGGCCGGCGCCACGCGCGAGCCGGTCGAGGCGCGTCTCAACGATGATCAGCGCGTCGCTCTGCAAATCCTGCTCGAATGGGGCGATGCGCGGCACGAGGCCGAGCGCTGGCTGGAGCGCGCTGCCCAACTGCACCCCGAGCTTTCCGGCCCCGACGAATGGGTCCGCGCCGCATACCGCGTCAAGACCGGCGCTGAGTAGCCCATGCGTGCGCGCGTCGGCGATGGGTTGCGTCACGGAAATCGAAGCTTCGACCATATCACGAACAAGATCCAGATCGCCAACGGCACAACCGCTAACAGAAAGGGGATCGACTCAATCAGCAGGATCGGAACGGAGCCATTCAGTTCGTGGCGCTGTGGGCGGGCGATGCGTCGATCGAAACGCCACCTGATCACCTGAATGAGCAACACAAAAGCCGCGCTGCTCGCCAGTGGAATTAGGCCGGTGAGCAGCAACGCCGTTGGCGACCAGAACAGAGGGTAAAACCCCAGAAGTGCCGCGCCGAACACCAGCAGAATGGCGATTGCAATGGCCGCCGCCACGCGAACGCGATAGATCAAGACCCGTCGATAGATGCGGTGGGCCTGTCGCGAAGCGTGCGCCAAGTCCTCCAGCGACGCAAACGTTTGGCCGCATTCCGGGCAGCGCGGGTCGGCTTGCGCCCGCAGGTCGTACTCGCAGCCGGGGCAGGGCAGAGCGGCCAGGTCATGGATGTCCGTCACCATCGATGCTCTCTATGATATGAGGCATCTTGCGCGGTTTGGAATGGCGTGGGTTGCCAATTGCGTGAGGCGTACCGGCGGCATAGATTATCCTGGGTCGTTGCAGCGGCCCCGGTCCGCCGTGGCGCAGCTTTGTCGGCCGCCGTATTCGGACCGATTTTTTGATGGAGTGCTCATCATGCGTTCGATTCTGTCGCTGATCGCCGTGGTCGCTTTCATTCTTGGAGTCGCCTCTTCTGCCGGCCGTGCGGCCGATCCGATCAAGATTGGCCATTTGGCCAGCCTCACGGGTTCGGAGGCGACGTTCGGCCAGAGCGCCGACCGCGGCATTGATATGGCCGTCGAGGAGCGCAATGCAAACAAGGGCGTGCTCGGCCGGCCGGTGGAGAAGATTGTGGTTGATGACCAGTCCAAGAGCCAGGAAGTCAACAACTGCATGACGAAATTGATCCAGCAGGACAAGGTGGTCGCGATTGTCGGGGAGATCGCCAGCACCAACACCATCGCCGCCGCGCCGGCCGCGCAGCGCAATAAGATTCCGCTCGTCACTCCGGGTTCGACCAACCCGGAAGTGACCAAAAAGGGTGATTACATTTTCCGCATTTGCTACCTCGACGATTTTCAGGGGCGGGCGATCGCCGGGTTCGCTTATAAGCGCGTGGGCGTGCGCAAGGCGGCCATCATTACGGACCAAGCCAACTCCTACAGCATCAACCTCTCGAAGTTCGTCGCGGAGGCCTTCAAGAATCTTGGGGGCGAGGTCGTCATTGAAGTCAGCTATAAGAAGACCGACAGCGACTACAACGCCCAGGTCAATCAGGCGCTGCAGGCCAAGCCGGACGTACTGTTCCTGACCGGCTACTACACGAACGTCGGCAACATCGTGCAGACCGCGCGCAAAGCCGGATTCACCGGTCCGTGCGTGGGTGGCGATGGCTGGGATTCCGAGACGCTGTACCAGATCGGCGGCAAAGCGCTGGACAATTGCTATTTCACGAATCACTACTCACCCGACGACCCGGATCCGCGCATTCAGGATTTCATCCGCAAGTATCAAAGCAAGTACGGCGGCGTGCCGGATGCCATGGCCGTGCTGGGCTATGACGCGGCGATGGTGGTATTCGACGCCATACAGCGCGCCGGCAGCACCGACGGTCCGAAGATTCGCGATGCGCTGGCCAGCACCAAAGACTTCAAGGGCCTGTCCGGCGCGATCACGATCGACAAGGATCGCAATGCGCAGAAGAGCATCGTGATCGTCGGCATCAAGGACGCCAAGCAGTACCTTAAGGAAGTTTGGAAAGACTAGTCCACAAAGACCGAAAACCGAAAGCCGAAAACCGAAATCCCGGAGTGATTTCGATCTCGCGGTGTGCGTTCGGTTTTGGTTTTCGGTTTTCGGTTTTAGTGATGAGCGCTGGCCAGTGGCTTGAATGGTTTATCCGGCAGACGATCTCGGGGTTGACCCTGGGCGGGGTTTACGCGCTCATCGCCTTGGGTTATTCGCTGGTTTACGGCGTGCTGCGGCTGATCAACTTCGCCCATGGCGATGTGTACATGGTCGGCGCCGTGGTGGCCTTCTGGGCGGCGCGCCGCCTGGGCTGGAGCCAGTCCGCCAACGATCTGGTCTCCCCGCAGGTCACCCTCGCCATGCTGTTCATCGCCATCCTGGCCTGCGTGCTGCTCGGCTACGTGATCGAGCGTTTTGCGTACCGCCCGCTCCGTAAAGCGCCGCGACTCAACTCGTTGATCACCGCGATCGGCGTCTCCTTCCTGCTGGAAAACATCTTCCAGCTTCAGGCCGTCTTCGGCGCGAGTCCGCGCGGTTTTCCTGAGACGAGGCTCCCGATCTCCGTGGTCAAGATCGGCGGGTACGACCTTCGCTTCGAGCAGTTCCTTATCCTGGGCGGCACCGTGTTTTTTCTGATGGTCTGCCGCTACGTCATCCTGCACACGCGCGTGGGCCTGGGGATCCGCGCGACCAGCTTCCATCACGATTACGCCCGGCTGATGGGCGTGAACGTGAACCGGATCACGTCCCTGACGTTTGTCATCGGTTCGGCACTAGCTGCAATCGCCGGCGTGTTCGTCGGCATGTATCAGCACCAGTGCGATCCGCTCATGGGCGTCAATTACGGTCTGAAAGCTTTCACGGCCGCGGTGGTCGGGGGCATCGGTAATCTCGCCGGCGCGGTCCTGGGCGGCTTTATCATGGGGCTGTCCGAAACTTACATCGCCGGCAGCCGTTTCAGCGACTATCGTGACGCATTCGCGTTTGTTTTGCTGATCCTGATTCTTCTGGTGCGCCCGGGCGGACTGCTCGGGTCTGTGGCTCCGGAAAAGGTCTGAAACGCTGATGCCCCGCCCAATCCGCAACCTCGTCGTTGTGCTGGGCGCCGTCGGCTTTCCCATCCTCGCGCAGTATCTCGCCAACGTCGGCGCCGTCGGAGCGTACACGCAGGACATCCTGTACAAAATCGCACTCAATATCACTCTGGCCGTCGGATTGAGCCTGATCATCGGCTTTGCCGGGCAATTCTCCATTGGCCATGCCGCCTTCATGTCCCTGGGGGCCTTCTTCTCCGGCGTGTTCACCAGTCACGTGGTTCTCGGGTTGGCGAAACACTTCGACCCGGCATACCTCGAAAGCGATGGGTTGTCAGCGGTCCTGGTGCGCAGCGGTTTTCTGGTGGGCGCCGTCATGGTGGGCGTGCTCGCGGCGGCCATCGCTTCCATCTTGGTCGGTCTGCCGACATTGCGCTTGCGCGGCGACTACCTGGCCATCGCGACGCTGGGCTTCGGCGAGATCGTGTTCAACCTCCTGCTCATCTACCTGCAGAAGAACAATGCCGATGTGGCCTACTACTTGCCGTCGGAGACGAATTTCATGTCCCGCACGGTTAACATCGCCTCTTCCTGGGCGCTGGCCTTGCTCGCGATTCTGATTGTGCGGAATTTGGTAAGCTCCACCAGCGGACGTGCGCTCCCGGCGATCCGCGATGACGAGATCGCTTCGGCGGCTGTCGGGATCCACACTACGCGCTACAAACTGCTCGCGTTCGTCATCGGCTCGGCGCTGGCCGGCGCGGCCGGTGTGCTCGAAGCTCATCAAACCGGGACCATCAATCCAGCCAGTTATCGTTTCGACCGCTCCATCGAGATGATCGTGCCCGTGGTTCTGGGTGGCTCGGGTAGCCTGACGGGCTGCGTGTTGGCCGCTGGCGGTTTCACGTACCTGTTGGAGTTGCTGCGCGGCTTGCCAAGCGGGGCCCAGCAATATCGCACCATTGTTTATGCCAGCGTACTGGTATTGATCATGATCCTGCGTCCGCAGGGCCTGATGGGCCGCTGGGAGCTGCCCGATCTGCTCCACTGGCTCCGGAACAGGTTCTGGCGGCGCGAGCGCGAGAAAAAATCGCCGATGCGAACGGCGCCGGCTGCGGCCGTCGTACCCGCCATCGCAGGCGGCGTGGTCGCCGGTTCGGGCACGGACGCTCCCGAGTTGGAGTGCCGTGATCTGACCATCCGCTTCGGCGGCTTGACGGCCGTAAGCGCGTTCAATCTGCGGCTCTTCCCCCGTGAAATCGTCGGTCTGATTGGTCCCAACGGCGCCGGCAAGACGACCGTCTTCAACATGGTCACCGGCGTCTACCGGCCCAGCGCCGGCGACATTCGCTTGACCGGGGCATCCTTGGTCGGCGCCGGTCCGGCACGCATCAATGAACGCGGCATCGCGCGCACCTTCCAGAATATCCGCCTGTTTTCTGATCTCTCAGTTCTGGACAATGTTCGCATCGCGCTGCATGCGCATCTGAAGACGGGAGTGCCCACTGCAATTCTGCGCACGCCGGCCTTCTATGCCGACGAACAGGAGGCGCACGCGTCGGCCATGGAATTGCTCCAGATATTCGATCTGGCGCTGCTGGCCGACGAGGTGGCGTGCAACCTGCCGTACGGCGATCAGCGCCGCCTGGAGATTGCCCGCGCGCTGGCGACTCGGCCGCGGGTGCTGTGCCTCGACGAGCCGGCCGCCGGCATGAATCCGGCCGAGAAGCGCGAGCTCATGAACCTCATCCGCCACATCCGCGACCAGTTCCAGCTCACGATCCTGCTGATCGAGCACGATATGAAAGTGGTGATGGGCGTGTGCGAGCGGATTCTCGTGCTGGACCATGGCGAGACGATTGCCGAAGGCCGGCCCGAGGAGATACGCAACAATCCCAAGGTGATTGAAGCGTACCTGGGCGAACCAACGAAATAATTGCGAATTGCGGATTGCGAATTGAAATACGCGGCTGCATTCATTTCGCAATCCGCAATCCGCAATCCGCAATTGGACTCATCCTCCCAAATACGCCTGCTTGACCTGCTCGCGTTCGGCCATTTCCTTCGCGGGACCTTCCAGCGCGACGTGGCCCGTCTCCAGGCAGTAGGCGTAGTGCGCCACGTTGAGCGCCATATGGGCATTCTGCTCGACGAGCAGGATGGTGGTACCTTCGGCGTTGATGCGCGCAATGGTCTCAAAGATCT
>DASXUA010000296.1:0-2160 GCA_036505095.1 Phycisphaerae bacterium | reverse complement strand
GCCGCCGGCCCAGGCCAGCGTGCGCGCGACGGTGATGCCGATGCGCAGGCCCGTGAAGCTGCCGGGGCCGCCGGAGACGTATACTTCACCGACCTGCTCGGGCGCGACGCGATGTTGCCGGCAAAGCGCATCGAGCGTCGGCATCAGTTCGACCGCGTGGCGCAGGGCGGTACTGAAGGTTCGCACGTCGATGAGGCGATCGCCGTGTGCCAGCGCGAGGCTGCCGATGCGGCCGGAGGTTTCAATCGCCAGCGCGTACGCGACGCCCGCGGTGGGATTGACGATGGCATCGGCACTCGAAGCGGCGCTCACGGGGGCAGTATACGGCGTCCGCTGGTTCATGTTTATCCGCAGCGAGCCCCGGCTTATAATGGATGCAGAGGTGCAGCATGGCCGAAATCGGGACCCTGACGGAAATCGGACCGGAAAGCCACGGTAAGCGCATGTCGTTGGAGGAGTTTGCTCGCGTCGAAGGCCGCCCGGGTTATCTGTACGAGTTGAGCAGAGGAGTCATCCAAGTGGTTGATGTTCCGGGTGTGCCACACATGTTGGTCAAGCTCAGGATCAGAAATGCCTTGGTCCTCTGCCAGGTTCGCCATCCAGATCGCATATTCGCCATCGCCGACGGGAGTGACATGGCCATTCGAATGCCGCAGCTCGTGTCCGAGCGTCACCCGGATATTTGCGTGTATCTGACGCCACCGCCCGTGGATGATGTGCAACCTTGGGACTTCTGGGTGCCGGATATCGTGATCGAAGTCGTTTCGCCGGGCAGCGAGGAGCGGGACTACGAGGAGAAGCGCGAGGACTACCTGAAGGCCGGTGTGCGGCTGTATTGGATCTTCGACCCGCAGACGCGCTCGGCTACTTTGCTCACAAGGCGCGGTGATGAGTGGCGCGCACAAAAGCCAGACGAATCCGGCACGGTCAAGACGAGGTTGCTGCCTGGACTTGAGCTGAAGCTGGCGGACGTTTTCGGGGTGCTCGACTGATCCATCAAACAGCGGATCGATCTGCTGGCGAGGAGGAACGATGCGACCGCGTTTTAACACCGTTTGTGTCTTTGTGTGCGCTACGTGCGCGTTTCGCGCAGCGGCGGCTCCGCCGCCCGCGCCGGACGCGCTCACGGAGAACTCGGCCGGGCAATGGTCGGCTCAGGCGCAGGGCGCGAGCGCCAGCGTATTCAATGACAACCAGTACGTGCAGGTGGGCAGCTCATCGCTGCGCTACGAGACCGATGCGCCGTTTGATGCCTGGCTGTGGTCGCCGCCGGCGCGCGATGCGCATTGGGACCTGAGCGGCATCAGCAAACTGCGCTTCTGGGTGCGGGCGCAGAATTCCAACATCGGCTTTCAGAACAGCTCACCGTGGGTGCGGCTGGGAACCGGACCCTCGACGAGCAACTATTGGCAGTACACGCCAAATGGCGAGGTATTGAACGGGGCGATCAACACGTGGCTGATGCTCGAGATTCCGCTGGCGGGCAGCACGGCCTGGCAGCGCACGCAAGTGGGCACGCCAAGCTTCGCAAATATTGATTACGTCGAGATTCACGCCGACACGTGGGGCGCGGGATTCACGCTGTGGTTCGATGGGATGACGTTCGACGCCACGCCGACGGCTCCGGAAGATGTCTCGGCAATCGCCGGAGACAATCGCGTGTCGCTGGCGTGGCGGCCGTATGCGGCCGGACCGGGATTTGCTTACTTCGCGATTTACCGGCAGACCAGTCCGTTCACCAGCGTTTCGGGCCTGACGCCCATCGCGACCGTGTCGAACTCGAATGCGACGGGCTACGAGGATACGACGGCCGTGAATGGCACGAGCTATTACAATGCGGTTACGGCCGTGAACAATCAGGGAGGGCAAGTGACGCAGGTGCAGGCGATCGGTCCGCGCACACCGCGGCATGAAACTGACTTGCAGGTGACTTACATCGAGCGCACGCCGCGCTATCCGCGCTATGATCCGATCTACACTTATTACGAAATCACCGAGCCGAGCGGATTCGGCCCGTACGCGTTCACGGCCGCGACAGGGCTCGGCATGGGGCAGAATGCTTCGACGCAGCGATTTCCGAATGTCGGCGACGTGATCACCTATACGGCGCACATTCGGAATCGTGGAACCGTGAATGTGGCCGGGCCGATCAGCGGCACA
>DASXUA010000295.1:0-1675 GCA_036505095.1 Phycisphaerae bacterium | reverse complement strand
GTTCTCAGGCAATCTTGGCGTACCGTGGTGTTTCTGCCGCGCGCGTGTCCTGCGGCTCACCCGAAATCTGAGCGAGGATCGCTTCGCTGGTGCGCGGCGCGCTGTCGCTGGTCGCGATGGGGTCCATGACCAACGAAGCCGCGGCGTTCGGTGCCGCCGCAGCGGCCATCTCGGGCACGGGCGCGCTTTCCAGCGCTTCGCCTAACACCTCGCGTGCCAGGCTGGCATAATCTAGCGCGCCATGGCTCTTCGGCGCGTAATCGAAAATGGTTTTGCCGTAACTGGGACACTCAGCCAGCTTGATGTTACGACGAATGACGGTCTGTAAGAGGCGGGTGCCGGCCCAGGGGACCGCCTCGTCGCGATGTGCGGCCAGATAGCCCGACAGATCAGCGACCACTTCGCCAGCCAACTTCGTGCCGGCTTCATACAGGCAGAGCACGACGCCCTCGATGCGCAGCTCGCGGTTGATGCGGTCGCGCACCAGCTTCACTGTTTCAAAGAGTTTGCTGAGACCCTGCAGCGCCAGAAAATGCGGCTGCAAGGGGATGAATACTTCCTGCGAGGCGCACAACGCGTTGATCGTCAGCAGGCCGAGCGAGGGCGGGCAGTCAATCACGATAAAGTCATATTCGTGACGCATGTCGCGCAGCGCGTCGCGCAGGATGTTCTCGCGGCCGACGGTGCTGACCAGCTCGAGTTCGGCCGCCGCCAGGTCAATGTGCGAACTGACCAGCCACAGGTTATCGCGCGCCGCGCTGCGCACGTCGTCGATTCTGGCGCCGGCCGTCAGCACATCATACATGCCGGCTTCCGCCGGCGGCGTCTCATACAGGTGCAGCGTCAGGTGCGCTTGAGGATCAAGGTCGAGCATCAAGACGCGGCGGTCCCGCGCCGCCAGCGCGGCCCCGAGGTTCGCGGAGGTGGTGGTCTTTCCGACGCCGCCCTTTTGATTGATGATCGCGATACGTCGCATCGGTCCTCCTTTACCGAACGATCGGCCTGAAGAGGCATCCTGCCGCCGAGAAAATTCCACGTTTAGCCGCAGACGCGCAGCGTCGCGCTGGATACGCGATGAATGCTCGCTGCGTGATGTCTAACGCGCGCCGCGCGCGGCCCTGCGGGCCTGCGGCTAAACGTCCAGATTACCGCGTCCCGCCACGGCTCGCCAGATAGCGCCGGGCGATTTCGCAGTGCATGGCCACCCCGATCGGGATGGCCTCGTCATTGAAGTCGTAGCGCGGGTGGTGCAGCTTGGGGTAGTCATCCCGATCGCGCGGGCAAACTCCCAGCCGCCAGAACCCGGCTGGAACCTTCTGGGCATAGTAGGCGAAATCCTCGCCGCCCAGGCTGCGGGGCGGGTTGGGATCGACATTTTCGGGTCCCAGCAGGTCCGCGCCCACACGGTTTATCAGCTCCACGCATTTCTCGTCATTGATCAGCGCCGGATACCCTTCTTTGATCTCAACCTGCCCGTCGCAACCAAACGCGGTCGCGGTCGATTCGACGATCCGCCGGAGCGACGCGAAGGTGCGCTGCTGGATTTCCGTGCTGTAGCAGCGGATCGTTCCGGCCAGCCGGGCCTCCTCGGGGATGATGTTGTAAGCCGTACCGGCTTCCATTTTGCAAATCGAAACCACCACGGCATCCAGCGGCGAGGTGTTGCGGGCGACAA
>DASXUA010000294.1:0-10504 GCA_036505095.1 Phycisphaerae bacterium | reverse complement strand
CGTTAACTGTTTGACAGGTCCGGACAACGGCCCTCCGGAAGAAGGCTGCGCGCCAGCCGATCTCGACACGGACAACGACGTCGACATGCGCGACATGGCCGTCTGGGTGATCGGTTTCACGGGATAGCGGGATCAAGGGTTCAGGGTTCAGGATTTCCGATTTCTGGACTTCCGGAGCGTCGGTGGCTCCAGGTTTGCGAATCGGAAATCGCGTGCTTTGCCCAATTTGCCGAGAATCCCCAAGCTTGGGTTCGATTGGCCGGCGCTTCCGCCGCACCGCACCGGGCCAGAAAAAAACGAGCGGTTGGACGGTTGGCCGTTTGAGCGGTGGTTCGGCTGGGCCTCTTATTCGGTTGTCAAAGAGCCGTGAGCGCGCGGAGAAATCTCTCCGCACAGGTGTCGGTCAAACCGGCTCGTCGCCACCCTGCCGCGAGTTCGCGGCGTGACGCTAACGGTCCGATCGACACCACCCGTCTATAACTACGTGCGCAGCGCGCGCTCGCGGCGCGCCGCGAAGCGCGCGCCGATCTGCCCCTCACTGAATTGAGGCGGCTGCAAAGTCTAAGGAATCTGTAATCAGTTGCAGGAATTCGTTACGAGCCATGATGATGGTTTCGTCAGTCGAGCGAAAGTCCGGTAGATCAAGCAAGAGTTGCCCAATGTCTGATGGCAGGATTCGCCATGCTTCGATCATGGACGAGCCGGGCGTAATCTCCAAGCTCTCGCCGGAGCACCGACAGCGGATCCAGCCGGTGTACTGGTCGGAGAAATCGTATGGCAGATAGGCCGTCTGGGCATCGGCCAGTTCGGGAACGGTGTTGAGCCACTGCTGAAGCAGCCGTTCAAGGACGATCCGCACCTTCTGAAAGTCATTGCGGTCGGCGAGCAGGCCCTGGTCGATCATCAGGTAGTAGGAGTCGCAGATCCATTCGCGCTTTCCCAAGCGAAGCACCAGGTCGTCATGTGCCCGGCCGTTGTCGATGAAACGGAGCGAGAATGTTGTTCGACTGGCCCCCACGGCGGATCAATCTTCTTCGGTCTCAACGTTAGTGAAGCGAATGAACATCTCGATCCCGCTCGAGAATATCCCGCGATACTCGTAACCCCCATCGCATAGATCCACTTCCCAGTACCCGAAATCGCCAAATCCGTGCGGTCCGGCCAGCGCCCGCTCTGGATCGGACGTGAAGCGCAACTCCGAAACGCCGGTAAAGGTGAGGCGTCGCCTTACGGTTCTGCCACGTTCCCAAGGTACATCGAATACGAACAGCACCTCGCGCTTTATCGGCATCACCTGTAGGTGGCGAAGTTCGCCATCATGAAGGTTTGTTTCCCACAGCGCGATCACGGAGGTCGGGAGATGATTCCGGATGCTCTCGACGTACTCTTGACATCGCGCCGCCGCATCCTCGCGCGGGCCGGGACTCTGGCAGCTTATCCACCAGTCCAGCGTGTAGTGTTTCATGAACATGCCGCGATGGTAACCGGCGATCTTGGGATGTACACGATCTGCGCGAAATGGAATTGTGCTGCAGCCGGCCTGGGCCGACGCTATAATGAGAGTGGTGGCTGAAATTCTTTCGTTCGGTCGGAGATAGCTCTTGGTAGCGCGCTTTCACGGAATTGTCGGCCCGCCCGGCGCCGTCGAAGGCAGACAATGACGGCGTCGTGCGCGTCGGGGTACGCGCGTCACGCTGGACGGCGTGATCACAGCGTTCAACAACGGGTGCACCGCCGTACCCCACGCTGGGTCCGGTTGAGGTCTAAGCGGTGATCACGTACTACTTCTGGCACCGGCACGAGATCGACGCCTACCTAGCGGAAGAGCATCGTCTGGCGGAGGAGTTGCGGGGCGAAATCGAGACGGCCTTCCCGAAGCGCGGTATTCGCGAGCGACTCGTCGCGCGCCGGAAGGAAGGGTCCTAACGCCCCGTGCTGCGCTTCCTGGCCGACGAAGATTTCGACAACGACATCCTGCGGGGCCTGCTCCATCGTGTGGCTGACTTGCCAATCGTGCGCGTGCAGGATGTCCGGCTCGCTGACTAAGAGGCACCCATGCTCGTTGTCTCACTGATTGGTTGTGTCCTTCTGGCACAGCCACCGACGACTGATGCGAACGATTTCTCCAGGGAACTCGACGCTTTGGGCGCCCGAGTCCTAAGCGTCCTGGAGCGCCCGTGCGGTTCGGGGTACGAGCGCGACCCGATGGCGGACGAGTTTCGCGAGGCTGGGTGGCTGGTGGCAGAATGGCCACACCCGCTATTTCGCCGCCGCTTGTTTGAGTTACTTGATGACGACTCTGCGCCGATTGTGGCTCGCGCGGCGCGCGCCTTAGTCAATTATCGCGACCCCGAGTCGCTCGAAGCGGTGCGGCGTTTCAAAGATGATGAACGAACGATCGTCGCTGGATGTTTTGGGTATGCGCTGAGTGAAAGGGTTGCCGAAGCACTTGCATCCGCAACGCTGTCGCCGCGTTTCGAAACAACGGAGGGAGACGGTCTGCCCATGGCTGCTCCGGCCGCCGAGTTCAGCTATCTTTGTCCATTTCCGATCATCACGGGAGACCGTCCCGAAGGTATGACCGTCGAGCTGGCGGTCCGGGGGCTCGCGCATCCCAAGATGTGCGTGCGGCTGCGCGCATTTAGCTGGCTGGCGAATCGCGGCATTGTGCTCGCGACCGAACCCCTCGAATCGGCCTGGGCAATCGCGGACGAATCGCAGCGCGCGGGGCTCTTCTACGCGCTGCACAGCGCCGGAGAGCGCCTGGGCCGCAGCCGACTGCGCTCAGCCTTGGAAAAGCTGGTGGTGCCCATCGGCGCGCGAGATTATTCGGAGCGAACGCGCTCGGCGTTGGCGCTTGGTTTGGGTCGGGCGGGCAGCCCACGGGCGCGCGATTTCGCGCTGCCGATTATCCGGGCGGCTGCGGGAACAGAGTTTCATGCTCCCGAGATCACGGAGAGACCGACGGAATCCCAGATTACGCTCGGGCGGGCGCTGGACGCGATGGTGCTGGTGGCCGGTGCGCGCGACCTGGACGAGGCGCGCCATTGGACTCGCTCGCCACACGAAGCAGTTGCCGCCACTGGGTATTGTGTTCTCGCGCGACTGGACACCGACGAGGCGTTCCGGGGCGTGAACGCCCGGTTGGCCGACGACAAGCTGTTCGAGTTCTTCAGCCTGAACGCGCCCGACCTGTTGTACGTGATCCGTTCGCGTGAATGGGCGGACCCGTCGCTCAAATGGAAGTATGTCTGGGCGCTCAACCGCCGCATGCAACGAGTGGCCGATCGCGTCAATCCGCAGGGGCCCTGGCAGTCAGAGTTGCCGGAATTGGACGAGCTCATTCACACGCTGGAGGCGCTGACGCGAACGGTTCACGGTCTGGACAGCTTCGCCGGTCCAGGTTGGGACGCGCCACGCGCGGTCGAGACGGCGCGACGATGGAACGACTGGCTGCAGGCCATTGCGCCTCCATCTTGAGGGTCGCTTTACGCGACTCGCAAACCGGCGAAGATGGCGGCGGCCAGCAACAGCCGGCGCGCCGGGTGGCGCACGCCGGATTGCTGCTGGGCGTAGGGCCTGTGATGGCCAGGCTCAAGCGTGAGCTTGGTTTCCGCGTGTCGAAGGACGTTGAGCGGCGAATTCTCGAACCCGCGCGCGAGTGAACGAAGCTCGAACGAGAGAGTGACAGCCGGCGCGCCTCTGGAATTGCATCTGGAAATCGTGGACGATCACGCTTGACACGCCGCCGGCGAAGCCCGCGTCGCCGTAGTCGGACGCAGCGTGTCAGGGCCGCCGGCCGCGAGACCGACCGTGGCGTGCACACATGCTTACCTGGAGCGCTGCTTCTTACATTTCGCGAAGGTCTGTAGCGGATCGTCGCCGCTGTACGCGGGCCTCTCGCGGCGAGTGGCGGGCGATTCGGAGATCCGCGCGCTCGCCTCTGGCGGGCGAGCGCGGCAACCGCCGCCGAACCTGCTGCTGGGAGCGGTACACGATCTGCTGCTGCGCGGAACCCAGCATGCGCTGCGTGAGTTCTATCCGTCGGTAGGCGGCCACGGGAACGCACGGCGCGCGTACCCGCTGTTCGCGGATTTCTGCCGGCGCTTCGAGCAGCCGATTGTCGAGATAGTCGCCGCGCGGCGCGTGCAGACCAACGAAGTCGGCCGCTGTGGGATGCTGCTGCCGGCGTTTTCGCTGGCGTGGGAGCGGCATGGCCGCCAGCCATTGCACCTGATCGAGGTCGGCGCGAGCGCGGGACTGAATCTATTGTTCGATCGCTATCACTACGAGTATTCGGATGGACGCTGCTGCGGTCCGAGGTCGCCAGCGCGCATCCGAGTCGAACTCCGCGGCCGCCGCGCATGCCCGGTCCCCAAGACCATGCCGAGGGTCCGGGACCGAATCGGAATTGATATCGCACCGATTAATGTACGCGACGCGGACGCCGTTCGTTGGCTCAAGGCGCTGATCTGGCCCGATCAACTCCAGCGCATCGAACTGTTCCGCGCGGCTATCACACGGGCGCGCTTGGCGCCACCGCGCGTGATCACGGGTGATGCACTGCACGTGCTGCCGCGCGTCGTTGCAGCGGCGCCGCGGGATGTGCTGGTATGCGTCTTTCATAGCCACTCCATTTATCAAATGACTTCCGCCTGGCGGCGCGCTTTCGAGCGGCTGATCGCCGAACTAGGGCGAACGCGCGACCTCGTGCACATCTCGCTCGAATGGCTGAAGGACGATCCCGGTCCGCGGCTGCACCTGACTGATTGCTCAGGCCGCGAGCGACGCAGGGAACATCTGGCTGATTGTCATCACCACGGAAGCTGGCTGCGCTGGGTCGCACGTGCATAATGGGTTGAACGTGGGCGGCAGGCGGGCGAGACACCGGCACTCCCAGGAGGAAAACCATGGACATCACGCGGCGCGAGTTTGTGTGCGGTGTATGCGCGGCAGGGGCGGCGTCACTGCTGCGAGCGGCGCCCACGATTGACAATAATCCCGCATCGAACACGTCGACAGAATCTCACAAGGCGTTTCGGTTCGTGCATCTGACGGATATGCATGTCACGCCGAAGCGCTGGGGTGACAAAGGCTATCGCAAGTGCATCGAGTCCGTGACCGAGCTGCGGCCGAAGCCGGCGTTTGCGCTAATGGGTGGCGACCTGGCGTTTGACGGGCTGTATACGCCGAAGGCCGACTTCGAAGAGCAGATCCGACTCTATCGCGAGATCAGCGGCGGGCTGGGGCTACCGATCTACCACTGCATGGGCAATCACGATGCACTCGGTTGGTCGAGTCGCCGCAAGGTCGCGGCCGATGATCCGGACATCGGCAAGAAGCTGATCATGGAGCGGCTGGAATGGGAGAAGCGCTATTACAGTTTTGACTTTGGCGGATGGCATTTCGTGGTGCTGGACTCAATCTTCCCGATCCAGGGTGCGGACGGTCCGAGCTATGAGCCGCGGCTCGGGCCGGAGCAGCTCGAATGGCTGGCGCACGACCTCGGTCGGGCTGGCGGCAGACCCACCGTCGCCATGACTCACATCGCCGCATTTTGCAACGTCGGGCAGCTCAATGGCGACCGCGAGCACAAAGCGATGGATGGCAGCATGGTGCTGTGGGACACGAAAGAGCTGCGGACGATTCTGGAGCGGCATCAGGTCAAAGCGCTACTGCAGGGCCATAGCCATCGAATCGAAGAATACCGGATGAACGGCGTGTGGTATCTGACCAGCGCGGCCGTCAGCGGGGCGTGGTGGGCGGGGAGTTGGGTCGGCTCGCCGCCGGGTTACACGGTGTTCGAATGCAACGGCGATGAGCTGACATGGGTCCATCGGACGTTTGCGTGGGAGCCGCACCTGGAGCCGGAAGACACGCTGGAGCGGCAGAAGATTGCCGAGCACAAGGCGTTCGAGGAAGAGCAGACACGTTTGTTGGAGCACGAGCGCGCGGGTTGAATATGCGGGAGAATGTGTAGCTCGAACTGGACATCCAAAATGAGTTTGTGCCTGGTACATGTGACGCACGAGGCGGTTCAGCAGATCGGTGGGATCGGAACGGTCCTGCGTGGTTTGATCACGGCCGACGCCTATCAGCAGGCGGTCGCGCGGACGATCCTGATTGGACCGTTGTTCGAAACGGATCCACGGGAGGCGCGGCGTTTGGGACCTCAGGGCGAGGTGCTCTACAGTGCACTCGATGCGCGTACTGATCACCCGCTGGCGGACGCGTTCAAGCAGATTGAGCAGCGTTTTCAGGTCCACATCGTTTATGGCCGCCGGAGTTTCGAACGCGATGGCTTCGACGCCGTCAGCCCGCACGATTTGCGCCGCGCGACGCTCCAAGCCGAGGTGGTGCTGATCGACGTGCGGCACGTCGATCGGCAGCGCGTCAACGCGTTCAAGGCCCGGCTGTGGGAGCGGTTCGCGATTGATTCGGCGTCGTACGAGCATGTCTGGGGCTATGAAGAATGGGTGCGATTGGCCGAACCGGCCATTGAGGTTATTCGCGCGCTTGGCGGTCTCGACGAAGCATCATCAGTCCCCCACCCTCGGCAAAAGGCCGCCGAGGGTGGGGCACCCGTTCGCGGCGAGGGTGGGACACCCGGCTCGGCGGGAGCCTCGCCCTCCCAGTGTGTGCTGCTGGCGCACGAGTTCATGGGCATGCCGACGGCGCTGGCGGCGGTGCTGCACGAGCCGCAGCGCATGCGGACGATCTTCTACGCGCATGAAGTCGCTCCGATGCGAAAGATCGTTGAGGAACATCCCGGTCACGATGCGATGTTTTACAACGTCCTGCGCCGGGCGTTGCCGCGCGGCCATTACGTCGATGACCTGTTCGGCTCTCAAGCGGCATATTTCAAGTACCCGCTGGTGAAAGCGGCTCATTTCTGCGACGCGATCTTCGCGGTCGGCGATTACGTGGCCGAGGAGCTGCGCTTCATCGGGCCGGAATTCAGCGACGCGCGAATTGCGCTGGTCTACAACGGTGTGCCGGCGATGGAAACCTCGTATGAGCAAAATCAGCGCAGCAAGCGGCTGCTGCGCACGTACGCCGAGGGCCTGCTGGGCGTGGCACCGAACCATGTCTTCACGCGCGTGACGCGACTGATTCGCAGCAAGGGGCTGTGGCGCGACGTGCAGGTGCTCGAGCAGCTCGAGCGGCGCTTTCGCGAGACCGGGCAGACGGCGGTGATGTTCTTCCTGGCGTGCGAGGTTCCGCGCCGCCCCAACGCGGACATCTGGCAAATGGAGGCGCGCCACGATTGGCCGGTGGCCCATCGGGAGGGGCCGCCCGACCTGACGCCCGGCGAGGCCGAGTTCTATGTCCGAGTGCAGGCCTTCAACGCGCGCGCTCGCCAGGTCAAGATTGTGTTCGTGAATCAGTTCGGCTGGTCGCACGAGACCTGCGGGGCGCGCATGCCGGAAGAGATGGAATTCTGGGACATCCGTCGCGGCAGCGACGTAGAGTTCGGCCAGAGCGTGTACGAGCCGTTCGGCATCGCCCAGGTGGAGGCGTTGGCGTTCGGAGGCATTTGCGTGTTCAGCAGCGTGTGCGGCTGCGCCGGGTTCGTGAACCGGGTTCTAAAAGGCGGAGCGGCGCCGAACGTCGTGATCGCCGACTACACGCGTCTGCCGCCCAGCGCGGGGGGCTGGTCGGATCTTGACATCCTGAAACTGCCGGAACGCGAGCGGCAGCGGATCGAGCAGAGTGTTGTGGCGGAAGTGGCTGATTCGATCGTCCGAAACCTGCCCCGCGATGAGGCGGACGAGCGCCGCATGCTACACGTGGGCTCTGGCTTGGCGCGGCAGATGAGTTGGGAAGTGGTCGTCCGGGACTATTTTCTTCCTGGAATCCAACAAGTAGTCGCGCGACCACAACAGGCCGCGAGCGAGCCCGCGCTGGCATAGGCCGACATTCTGTCGCGGCGCACTTCGCTGAATACGACGAAGCAATCGGTCTTTCCAAGTCACTGTCGATTTCGCATACTTCCGCGAATACGCTGAATTTGAGAAACTGGTGAAGCGGAGCCCTTTGCCGATCTGGCGAACTCATCTTTAGGGTGTGCCCAATAATTTCGAGCAAGCGCGAGGATGGCCGACACGACCGCCAAGATGCCATAATAGAACCGCCCAGACGCCAAGGTCGCCAAGATGATTCGGTCCGCTTCGCGGACTCCCGGCGCGCCGGGACTGGTCCTCCTCTGCTCTTGGCGTCTTGGCGGTTCAATGCTGGCGTCGTGGCGCGGTTGCCCGCAAATCTGGGGCACACCCCATCTTTAGCAGCGTTTTGAATTGGCATAGCGCGTGCTGGCTCTGCGGATGTGACCGCTCGCGTGAATACGTCCGTGCGCGCGAGTTGAGATTCTTTCCGGGAGCGGCCCGGGCCGGGTGAGGCACGAGAGAGCGATTGGGGCGCGGGCGAGTCTGTACCGCGAACCTCGGATTCCAGGCGCAGCCGGCGAGCGGCGCGGAGAATTCCGCCGGTTGAGGAGGTCCAGCGTACGCAGATCTGAAGGCGATCGGATGGCAGTCGGGAGAGAAGCATGGGGCACGATCCGTCGTGCCCCATCTGTTTACTCCCATGAGGCGTCGGAGTACCTTACGCGAGTTGGCCGCGGCGTGGCGCGTTAGGCGGCGGCCGCCCGGATGAAGACCGGCAAACGAAGAGCCTCAGTGGGCGCTCGCGGGAGGCGGAGACTTGGCGCAAGTCTTCCATCGCGCGTTCAATACCCTCTCGAAAGTGAGCATTTTCGGGGCGGTGTTCATGCTCGTGGCGCTGGCGGTGATCGGCGGTGCGGTGGCGCGCTCGGCCTACGTCACCCAGCAACACGTAGTACGCCCGCAGCCGGTGCCCTTCAGCCATCAGCACCACGTGGCAGGTTTGGGGATCGACTGTCGCTACTGTCACACCAGCGTGGAGGATTCAGCGTTCGCCGGAATTCCGCCCACGCGAACCTGCATGAATTGTCATGCTTTCATCTGGAGCGACGCGCCCATGCTGGCGCCGGTGCGCGACAGCGTTCGAACGGGCGAGTCGCTGCCGTGGACGCGCGTGCACGATCTTCCCGATTTCGTTTACTTCGATCACAGCATTCACGTGAAAAAGGGTGTGGGTTGCGTGACGTGCCACGGGCGGCTGGATGAGATGCCGCTGACATGGCGGGAGGTTTCGCTGCACATGGAATGGTGCTTGAGCTGCCACCGCAATCCGCAGCCCTACCTCCGGCCGCCGTCGGAGGTGTTCAACATGGAGTGGCAGCCGCCGAATGGCCGGCCACAAGTGTTCGAGGAGGAACATTCAGCCGGAGGCGGGCAGCTCACTAATTGCTCGATCTGTCACCGGTGAGCGCGGGCGAGCGCGGCAGTGGTGCGTGGTGAGTCGTCAGGAAACGGAATACTGGCGGAGTCTCGAGGAACTCAAGGGCGAAGGCGGCCCGGAGGAATTCGCTGCGCGCGAATTTCCTGAGGGGGCGGCGGAGTGGAACGATCCCGTCAGCCGGCGCGAGTTTCTCCGTCTGACGGCGGCTTCCGTGGCACTGGCCGGCGTGGGCGGGTGCGTCCGGCAGCCGGTCGAGAAAATCTACCCGTATGTGCGTCAGCCCGAGGAGATGATTCCCGGCAAGCCGCTGTACTTTGCCACCGCGGTGACGTTGGGGGGAATCGCCGAGGGGCTGCTGGTGGAGAGTCACGAAGGCCGCCCTACTAAGATCGACGGCAATCCGGATCATCCCGCGAGCCTGGGCGCCACGACGGCGCTGGCGCAGGCGTCGCTGCTGACGCTCTACGATCCGGACCGCGCTCAGGTCGTCATTCGCCGCGGAAGCGTCAGCACGTGGGATGCGTTTGTCAGCGAGATGCGAACACTGCTCGCCAATGAGCAGCCGCGCCGCGGGGCCGGGCTGCGAATCCTGACGCAGACGATCACGTCTCCGACACTTGCGCAACAGATTCGCAGCCTGCTGAAGGCCCTTCCGGAGGCGCGCTGGCACCAGTTCCAGCCTGTTGGGCGCGACAACGTGCGCGCGGGCGCCCGTCTGGCGTTCGGCGAATACGTCACGACGCGCTACCGCCTGGATCAGGCCGACGTGATACTCGCGCTCGGGGCCGATTTCCTCTTCTGTACTCCGGGCAGCCTGCGCTACACGCATGATTTCGCGGCGCGGCGCGGGCTGCGCGGTGCGCAGACCAAGATGAATCGGCTCTACGTGGTGGAGAGCACGCTCACCACGACCGCCGCGAAAGCCGACCACCGTCTGATGCTGCGTCCGCGGGAGATTGAGCCGTTCACGCGCCGTCTGGCGGCGGCGCTCGGCGTGGCGGGAATGGGCGAGTCGGAGTCCGCGCCTGCGGAGCATGCTGATTGGATTGCGGCACTGGCGGAGGATCTGCAGCAGCACACACAGGCGAGCGTGGTGATCGCGGGCGATGAACAACCGCCGAGCGTTCACGCGCTGGCCCACGCCATAAATGGCGCCCTGGGCAATGTCGGGCGGACGGTG
>DASXUA010000293.1:0-1829 GCA_036505095.1 Phycisphaerae bacterium | reverse complement strand
GACCTACCGGTCGCGCAGCCGACCAGGTTCGAGCTCGTGATCAACCTGAATACCGCAAAGGTGCTCGGGTTGACCCTCCCGCAGTCACTGTTGCAGCGCGCGAATGAAGTGAGAAGTGGCTCCGGCAAACTGGACAGGGGGATAAGTGACGGCTCTGCTCTTTGCGGCGATGATAGCGCCGCTGATGAAAGGAGCAGAGAGCATGAGACGACCCCGCCGTAACCACTCAGCGGCCTTCAAGGCCAAGGTGGCGCTGGCCGCCGTCAAGGGTGACCACACGCTGGTGCAGTTGGCCGAACGGTTCGATGTCCACCCGAACCAGATCACGCAGTGGAAGACCGAGTTGTTGCAACGGGCGGCCGAGGTGTTCGCGACCGCCGCGGAGAAGCGGGAGCACGGCCCGGACCTCAAGACGCTGCACGCCAAGATCGGCCAGTTGGCGCTGGAGAATGATTTTTTGTCCGGCGCGCTCGGTCGCATCGGCGATGCGAGCGCAAAGCGATGATCGACGGCGGACACGATTTGTCGATCATGCGCCAGGCGCAATTGCTGGACCTGTCGCGCTCGGCGGTGTACTACCGACCGCAGCCAGCTTCGGCTGCGGATCTCGCGTTGATGCGGCGGATCGACGAGCTGCACCTGGAGCACCCATTTGCTGGCGCGCGGATGCTGCGCGATCTGTTGCGGCAGGACGGCTACGCGGTCGGCCGCAAGCATGTGGCGACACTGATGCGCAGGATGGGCATCGAGGCGCTGTACCGGAAAGCGAATACCAGCCGTCGGCATCCCGAGCATCGCATCTATCCGTACTTGCTGCGCGGTCTGACCATCGACCGCCCGAATCAGGTCTGGGCGATGGACATCACGTACCTGCCAATGGCACGCGGCTTCGTGTATCTCGCCGTGGTGCTCGATTGGGCTACTCGCCGCATTCTGGCGTGGCGGCTCTCCAACACCCTGACCGCCGATTTCTGCGTTGCAGCGCTGGAAGAAGCGATCACCCGTTACGGCACCCCGGAGATCATGAACACCGATCAGGGCACCCAATTTACCGGCGGCGAATTCATCGGCGTATTGGAGCGACATCAGATTGCGATCAGCATGGACGGCAAGGGCTGCTGGCGCGATAACGTCTTCGTCGAGCGACTGTGGAAGACGATCAAGTACGAGCATGTTTATCTGCACGCCTACGCCACCGTGTCCGAGGCCAAGACGAAGCTCACCACGTACATCGACTTCTACAACGGCCGAAGACCGCACGCTGCACTCGACCGGCAAACGCCCGACGCGGCATACTTCAACCGGCTGCCGCTCGCCGCGGCGGCCTAAACCGCAGAGCCATCACTTAAGAAGCCCGAAAAACTGTCCGACTGCGCGGGACCACCTCTGTGATCCAGTGATCATCGGGTTGTTCGCGGCTTTCGCGCACCTCTGCGCGGCCCGCCGCTGAACTATTGCGTCTGCTTTGGAGATGACCGACCGGCTGCTTGGGGTCGTTCACGCTCATCTGCTCGCCGGTGCTGAGTGGCGGCTCCACGATCCACAACGGCCCTTGACGCACGACCGGCTGCTGTACGTCATTCACCGGCCGTTCGGTCGAATCACGTCAATGCCGGCGACCGGCCAACTCCAGCCGGTCACCGTCGCCGCCGAAATTTCTATCAAGCAGACGTTGCGGCTCGCCGCGATGCCGGCGTGTGGCTGGACGCCATCTTTGCGTCCGAATCGCGGAACATGCGACCTTCCCTCCTCAGGCCGAGCGGACCTTGAATCGGTAGGCGTGCTCCACACTCTGCATCAAGGCGCGGCCGGGTGTGTTGTCGCGCCCA
>DASXUA010000292.1:0-1887 GCA_036505095.1 Phycisphaerae bacterium | reverse complement strand
TTCCAGGTCATCCCCAAGCATGCCGGCAAACTGAGCATCCCGGCCGTCAAGGTGCGTGTCGATGGCGAGGAGCGCAGCATCGACATCGGCGACATTATCGTTTCCGAGTCCGATACGGAGGATTTGCTCTACGTCGAGCTGACCGGTGATCGGCGCACCGTATATGTCGGCGAGGCAGTCGAAACGACGCTGGAGATCTGGATTCGCCCCTTCGTGCAGGGCGACTACCGCATGTCGATCCAGGACATGTTCCGCTGCCTCGATGTCGAACACAGCTCGTGGGGTGAATTCAAGGATCTGCTCAATAGCGCTCAGAACTTCCGGGGCCGCAGCGCCGTCCGCAAGGATTCGGCGGGAAATGACCGGGCCTATTACGTCATCGCGCTCACCAAGCGGCTCTGGGCCGAGCAGCCGGGCCCGCTGGAGGCCGGCGATATCCGCATCGTCGTGAATTACCCGGTGCATCTGCGCCGCAGCCGCGACTTCTTTTCGATTCTCGACGAAGGCATTACGGTCGGGCAGCAGCGGCCCATCTCGGCCGTCGTGACCTCGCAAGCTATCCAGGTCAAGCCGCTGCCCACCGCGGGCGCACCGCTGTTCTTCAACGGCGCCGTCGGCCGTTACCAGATGGAAGCCACTGCCAAGCCTACCAAGGTGCACGTAGGCGACCCGATCACACTTTCGATCGCGATCCGCGGCGAAGGACGGCTCGACACGCTTTCTCCGCCGCCGCTGGCGCGGCTCGACAATCTGACCGAGCATTTCCGCGTCCCCGACGAGCCCCTGGCCGGCGATGTGGAAGGCAACTCCAAGCGGTTCACGCAAAGCATCCGCGCCCGGTCGGCCGACGTGACCGAAATCCCGCCGATTCCGTTCGCCTACTTCGACCCGCAGGCGGAGAAATACGTCACGGTGAGCAGCAACCCTATTCCTATCGAAGTCGAGGCATCCGAAGCGGCCTCGACGGCGCTCGTTGGGACCAGCGATTCTGCATCCGCGCCGACGACAACACTGACCGACGTGGGCGGCGGCATGCTGGCCAATTACACCGGGTCTGAGAACCTCCTGTCCCAGCAGGTCTTCGCTCCGGGCTGGGGCTCGGCCGCGGCTGCAATCATTCCGCCCCTGAGCTTCGCCGTCTGCTGGCTCACCCAACGCCGCTCGCAGCGGCTGCGCACGGATGTGGCCTACGCACGGCGTCGCTCGGCGGCACGCCGCGCTCTGCGGGCGATCCACGCGGCCCGCGACACTGGCGCGCCTGACCGCGCCGTTCGTGTAGCCGACGCGCTGCTCGATTATGTCGCCGACCGCTGCAACGTCCCGGCGCGCACCCTGACGCGCGCCGAAGCCATCCAGCACTTGCAGAGCCGCGGCGCCGATTCCATGCTGGTCCATCGCACTAACGAGTTGCTGGTCGAATGCGAGCAGGCTCTCTACGCGGGCATGTCGGCAGGCGACGGCGTGCACCTTACTGCCACGGCAAGGCAGTGCATCGAGGAGTTGGAGCGGGAATGGCGATGAAGCATCTCAGATTTCAAATTCCAGATTTCAGAATCTGCATGGGCAGATGCGTGATGCGCGCTTGCTACCAATCTGAAATCCGAAATTTGAAATGTTTGATCGTGTTCGCCGTGCTCGTCGCCACGACTCACGCCGCCAGCCTCTCGCACGAGCAGCGCATCGTCGAATTGCAGAAAGCGCAGGAGGCCTTCGACCGCGGCGTACAACTTGCGCGTAAGCAACCCAGCGACTCGGCCGACGCCTTTCGCGAAGCTGCGGCACGCTACCAGGCCATCATCGACTCAGGAATTCAGAACGGGCGGCTCTACTACAATCTGGCCAATGCCCAGCTTCAGCTCAATGATCTGGGACACGCGCTCGCCAACT
>DASXUA010000291.1:0-4344 GCA_036505095.1 Phycisphaerae bacterium | reverse complement strand
CCACGGTGGAGATCAAGAGCGGTTACGGCCTGACCGTGGATGACGAAATCAAGATGCTGGAGGCCGTCGCGCGTCTGGGCAAGTTGCAGCCGATCGAACTGGTACCCACTTATCTCGCTGCGCACACCACGCCGCGCGAGTTCGCCGGGCGGGCTGACGAGTATCTGGCGACCGTTTTTGCCGATGGCGTGTTGTCGCGGATTTCGCGGTTGGGTCTGGCTGAATTCTGCGATGTCTTCTGCGAGCGGACCGCCTTTGATGTCCGGCAATCCCGGCATGTGCTGGCCAAAGCCAAGGAATTTGGACTGTTGCCCAAGCTGCATGTCGATCAGCTCTCGCAGATGGGCGCTTCGCGGCTGGCGGCTGAGGTCCGCGCGATATCGGCCGATCATCTCGAAATGATCGATGATCCGGGAATCGAGGCCCTCAAAGAGGCCGGCACCATCGCAGTGCTGCTGCCGGGTTCCGCATTCTTCCTGGGCGTGGCGCAGGCGCCGGCCCGGCGGATCATCGATGCGGACGTGCCCGTGGCGATTGCGACCGACTACAATCCCGGTTCGTCGATGATCGAGTCGCTGCCGCTGGTCATGAATATCGCCTGTACCCAGGTGCGGATGACGCCGGCCGAGGTGCTGGTCGCGGCCACGGCCAACGCCGCCGCGGCCCTCGACCGTCAGGACCGCCTCGGCGCGATCGAGACTGGCATGCAGGCCGATCTTGCCATTCTGGACGTGCCCAACCACCAGCGCTGGTGCTACGAACCCGGCCGCAACTGTGTGCGAATCGTCTTGAAGCGGGGCAAGGTGGTTTACGCGCGCGACGATGTCGCCGCGCGAAGTCCTGAGTGAGCGCCTGCCACCCATGCATATCATTCAGGCCGATCTCACACTCGTTGACGATGCCTTCGTTCCGGATCTGGCTGTCGCCATCGCTGCCGACGGCACGATCGAGCGTGTCGAATCCGCCAGCGGAACGGCCACGCTTCGTCTGAGTGGCCAGGCACTGCTGCCCGGGATGATCAACGCGCATAGCCACGCGTTTCAGCGGGCACTACGCGGGCGGACGGAGCGCTTCGGCGCGATCGGCGGCAATTTCTGGTCGTGGCGCGAGCAGATGTATGCGCTGGCCGAGGAAATGGATGCATCACGGCTTCGACGCGTATGCGTGCAGGCTTTCCGCGAGATGCTTTCGCGGGGCATCACCACCGTCGGAGAATTCCACTACCTGCATCATGATGATTCCGGCAAGGGCTACGCGCTGGATAACATTGTGCTGGAAGCGGCGGCCGAGGCGGGCATCCGCATCGTGCTGCTGAACACCTACTACACGACCGGCGGAATCGGGCAGCCGCTGGCCGGTGCGCAGCGCCGGTTCGGCACGCCGTCCGTGCCCGAGTTTCTTGAACACTGTCAGCGTCTCGCCGAGCGCGTCGATTCACGCACGCAGCAGATCGGACTAGCCGCCCACAGCATTCGCGCGGTGCCCATCGATGATATCATCCAGCTCGTGCGCGCGGCCGAGCAGAACGGCTGGGTCCTGCACATGCACGTCGAGGAACAGGTTCAGGAATTGAAGGAGTGCGCCGACGCGTTCGGCACCACGCCCATGCGCTTGCTGCTGGAGCAGGTCGACTTGGGACCCTTCTTCACCGCCGTCCACTGCACGCACACGTTCGGGCAGCCGCTGGAGGAGTTCCTCGAATCCGGCGGAAACGTCTGCATTTGCCCGACCACCGAGGCCGATCTGGGTGACGGCATCCCCGATATGCCGACCATCATGGCGAACGACGGGGCGGTCTGTCTGGGCAGCGACTCCAACGTGCGCATTGATCTGATCGAGGAGCTGCGCTGGCTGGAGCACGTCCAGCGCGTCAGCCGGCGCGAGCGCGGCGTCTGCCGGGATGCGGAAGGAAATGTGGCCGCCACCCTCTGGCGCTGCGCGACGCGCTTCGGCGCGCGATCCCTGGGCATCAACGCCGGAACGATATCAGCCGGACGCCATGCGGATCTGTTCACGATTGACCTGAACCACCCCATGCTCAGCGAGGTCCCGCCGGAGCAGCTACTCGATGCATTGGTGTTCGCCGGCGACGGCGGGCTCGTGCGGCGCGTGTGCGTGGGCGGAAAGTGGATTGTATGAGGCGAGCCGCCGGGTTCATCCCGGCAGCATTTGATTGTTGCCCAAGCGTCTGCTGACGCGCCCGTTTTCCGCATGCTATGCGGCGGGCATGAAGCCCGCCGCTCGCTACGGCTTTTCGCTCGGCGCCAGACCTTCGAGCGGGTTCTCGCTCAGCAGGTCCGGAATGCGGGCGATGACCGAGTCGGGTGTGGCTTCGGCCGCGGCGCGTTTCAGGTGCTCCAAGCCGAACTGTCGCAGCCCGCCGTAGTATTCCAGGTAGCCCAGCAGGAAGCGCAGCTCGGGGTTTTCCTGCTGCGCCAGGCGCTGCTCCAGATCGATGCGGCGTTCATCGAGCACGCGCACATCGGGAATGAACTGCGACAAATCGATGTTGAGTCGCACCAGGTCGGGATAGCGCTCCAGGCCGCGCAGCAGATGATGAACGGCCGAGGAGTACTCACCAGCACCGACCAGCGCATGCCCCCAGCCCAGATCGATCAAGGGGTTGCCGCGGTCGAGAGCGGCCGCTGTTTCGTAGTTGCGGGCGGCGCGGTAGTACTCGCCCTTGCGAACCAGGTCTTCCGCCCGGCGGATGTATTCATTCCCGCGCCCGGCCGCGGCTCCCGCATACGTGGTCAGCGGCTCGGCAACGAGGCGCCGCGCGCCGGTGATCGAATCGGGATCGAGCGCGCTGGGCGTGCCGGCCAGCCGCTCGGGCGAGGTTTCGAGAGCGCCGCTGGCGGCGACGTGGCGCCGCGGCCGCACCGAATCGAGCCAACGCAGCGCCCCCTGCACGTCGCCAAAGACATCGTTGCCCGTCGGGCGGAACAGGCGCTCGGCGCCAGGGGTGCGAGTATCGCTCGCGCCCTTGCGCCCCGCGGTGCCCGCGCCGGCCAGTGGATTCTTAAGAATGGATGGCGCGACCGCGCTGGCGCCCGTCGTCTGCGCGCTCCCGGCCGGTCGCGGCTCCGGCCCAGATGCGGAACCCGGCGAGTCCGAGGGTTGGTTGAGCGTGCCGGCGAGCGACGGTTCATGGAGCCTCAACTGCCCCGTGAGGGGATCGATGACGCGCTGCGGTACCATCTCGTTCAGCCCGCGAGAATAGCGCGATTCAGCGATGGCCGCCGGAGTGGAGTTGAGCACGTCGCGGGTGGTGCGCTGCGGCCCGAAGAGCGGCCCCTGCGCACCGGGACTAGGAGTTCCAATAACGGGGTTTTCCAGGAGCGAGCTGGTGTCGGGCAACAGTCCACGGCCAAGCACTCCGAAGTTGCTGGTGTCGGGCACCCCGGACGACCGTAGCGGAGCGTTCGCGGACGATCCGAAAGGATTGTAGCGGTCAGAGCCCAGCAGTTGCGGTCCTACGGGCGACCCCCCCAGGCCTGGCACGCCCGGGAGGCCACCGAACCCCGCTGCGCTCGGCAATCCGCCCGATCGCTGAAATCCGTTGAACGTGCCCAGTGAAGAATCGAGGATGCTCGAATTGAATCCGGACACACCCAAGCGGCCTGAGGGCCCGAAGCCCGGCTGCGGCGGAGAATAGAGCGCGCCGCCCAGCGGTCGATTGGCCAAGGAAAGGACGTCGCCACCTCCAAAGCTGGCGGTCTGCGATGGCAGAAAGAACGGACTTGGCCCGGCACTGGACGTGCGATTGCCGACGATATTTTGCACACTCAACGAATTCGACTGGAAACCCGAAAGTGAAGCTGACGGCAAGCTGATCTGCAGCGCACTGGCATCCCGGATCGGAGAAAACCCCCGAAAGCCCGCGCCGCCGGTAACATTACCCGTGACGAAGAAATTGCCGCCTGGATAATAGTCGCGCCGGCCACCCGTGTTGATAGAGCCGCTGCCGATCCGGTTGCTGGCATCCAGAGCCGTGCCGGCCTGCCGCGGAATCTGGGAATACACCGGAACACCGCTCAACAGGGCGAGAAAGACACTGACGAAGACCCGGCGCTTATGATTGGCCGGACTGTTGCGCTGCGACAAACTTGTCATGGATGCCTCCCAGTCCGCTCGGACCGCCTTCGATTCCGCGGGAGCCGGCCGATTCTTGAATGTCGGCAGCCGCGGGCGTCCAGCATAATATTATCCCCCGGGCGGGGCCGATACCAGCGTCATGACCGCGATCATGTGGATTTCGGAGAATCCGCGGTTATTGAAATCCCGGCGAAGCAATCATGCAGCGACGGCTCACCTTGCCCCGCAGCGCGCGCCTGAAACTAG
>DASXUA010000290.1:0-4540 GCA_036505095.1 Phycisphaerae bacterium | reverse complement strand
CCTTGCGTGTCGAGACGTTCTTTTCCTTGGTCGCCCGCTCGGCATCGCGCTCGATGCGGTTACGCTCGACGTTCTGCTCCTGGGTGATCTGCGTAATCTTGCGCAGTCCCTGGGCGTCGAACACGTTATTGGCGTTCAGGTTCTCCGGCGGCGTCTGGTCAAGCTGCGAAATCGTCACCGTCTCCAGCGTCAGACCGTTCTGGCGCAAATCGCTGGCGAGGTTCTCCTGGACCGCGGCGGCAAATTCATCGCGCTTCGTATTCAGTTCCAGCAGGTCTTTGGTCGCGGCCACGCTGCGCAGTGCGGAAACCAGCTTCTCGTATACAAGTTCCGAGACCGCCTGCGCCGACACGCTTTTTTCGCCGAGCGAACGCGCCGCTTGCAGGATATCCTCCGCGGCCGGTTGAACCCGAATGTAAAACTCGCTGGCGATGTCAGCGCGGAGATAGTCGCGCGTGATCAGCGCATCGGCTCCCTCACGTTTGACATCCAGCCGCATGGTCTCGAGGCTGACCGGCACGACGCGGTGCATCAGCGGAACCACGAGACTCCCGCCGTCGAGGATCACTTTGGCTCTACCGACTCCAGTCCTTACGAACGCCTCATTGGCCCGCGGTTTACGATAGAGCTTGGTGAACACAGCCAGGAGCAACGTTCCGACCAGAAAAATTGATCCGGCAATGAGCGACCACCATTTTGCCGGCTCCGGAAATCCTCGGATGGTCCATGGGCCGATTACCAGGAACAGGCCGACTGCGGTAGCAAACAACCAAGCTAACATGGCGGCTCCTTTCTGCGCAAACTACGCGGGAGAGACGTAGTAGATGTCCTCCTCGGGGATGTACTTGGTTAAGACTACTTTCGCGCCCTTCGGAATCGGTGAGGCGCTCGGTAGCGTCTTGCATTTCAGGGTATTCAGCGTTCCGAACTGGTCGCGGACGAACACCTGCCCGAAGCGCTCGCCGACGACCATTGTCACCTCGCCGCGCAATCCGACGAACTGGCGCCGATGCTGCGCGGTCGAGAAGTAGGTCGGCAGGTATCGGCCCATGAGACGGCTGACAAAGCGGGTCAGGACGCTCGCCCCGATCAGCGCGATGCCAAGACTTATACGGAATGCCGTGATCGGCTCGAATCGCTGCATAAGGGACAAGTTCGTAAAGGCCCCAACGATCGCGGCGGTGTAGCAGAACAACGTCACGATGACGGACAACGGCGCCCGGCCCACGCCGAAGAAGCTCGCGAAACTGTGCAACGCGCCGACACCGCCGTGCGCGTCCATTCCCGTTTCGCCGTCGGCATGCGCATCCAAGTCGGCGTGCACGTCTGCGTCGGCATCCGCATCGACATGGGTATCAATGCCGGCATCCAGGTCGGCGTCCGCATCCGCATGCAAGTCAATATCCGCATGCGCATCCAGCGAAGTATCCATGTCCACGTCGGTGTGCGTGCCCAGCCCCAAGACGCTCATCAGCGTGAAGAACAGACCGACCGCGAACAGCGCCACGTAAACGACGTTGTTGCCGCTGATCAGGTCGGAGGCCGTAACCGCGATGAGAGTGAGAGTTGCCATCACGTCCACCTCCCCGGGCGTCCGCGAAGCTCGCCCTTGACACGCTGCGAGCCGCTTCGCGGCTCGCCCGCCACGGCGGGCGGGCACCGCCCGCGGCGTGTCAAGGGTCGCCCGGAAGATACGTTCTCCGGGCCGATAGCGACGTTTCTTCGGTTGGGGTTCAGGTCCCAGTATCTACATACAATGTTTTTCACCGTTCGGCCAGCGAGCTTTATAGGAATTACGGAAATCGACAGAATCGGCTCGTTGACGCACAAGGTGTGACGCGCGGCGCGCCGTGTAGCGTCGCCCCTCGCGGGCGGCGCCGGGGACAAGCCCCGACGCTACAAAAGCCGTACTAGGGCGGGGCCGGCGTGCCGTTGGTCGGGGGTGCAGACTCGCCGCCGAGCAGCATTTGCAGCCCCGGCGGGCAGTTTTCGGCGGGAATCGTGCGCAGCGCACTCCTGAGGGCGTCCGCGGCAGAAAGCTCGCCGGCCGCCGTCAGGCTTCGCAAGCTCTCATCCAGCGCCGCAATCACCGCGTCGGCCAGCGACGCATCGGCCGTGGAGAGCAATTGCGCCACAATTTCGACACACGCATCGTTGCGGCGGGCGGTGAGCGCCGCGCTCAGCGCCGCCTGCCCCACCGCCGCCGCCTCCGAATCGCCCTCGGCTGCCAGAGATTTGTAGAGCGCTACCCAGTGCGGCAACGCCTCGGCCGGATGCCCGCCGGCCACATACGATTCAGCCAGCTTGCGCCGCACGCTGCGGGCTGTCGCGCTCAGCGCGCCAGCTTCCGCTCGCGGAGCATTTTGACCGCCCAACTCCGCGGCCAATTCCTCCAGATAGTCGCGCTGTAACTCGGGCAGAGATTTGAGACGATCGCTCCATTCGAGCCGAACCGCCAGCGACTTGGATTTGAGCATCTGTCGGAACCCGGTCCAGGCCGCCTGTCGACAGGCATCGCTGGGCTCGACGGCCGGATTCAGCCGCGCCACCAGTCGCTCCAGATGCGCGGAGTCGCTGCCCAAACCGGCCACGGCTTCGATCGCCCGCTGTCGCACGCGCGCATCGGGATGCTCGATCAGCGCGGTCACGCGCGGCAATTGATTCGTCGCCCCCACGGACTTGATGCCGAGGATGGCCGATGCCACGATCTGCGGCTCGCTGGAATCCAGCGCTGCGACAAACTCGCCCGCGCACGCTGGATCACCGATTTGCGCCATCGCCATCAGCAGCGACTCCCGCAAACGCACATCCTGACCCGACGCGGCCGCATACCGCGTTCGGAGCGGCTCCACCGCCTCGGCGGAACCCGTGCTTTCAGCGATTCCCTTGCTCACCAGCAATCCCAGCGAGCGCGCCGCCTCGGCCACGCAGGCCACCGGTGCATCCGGATTCTTGATCTCCGCGATCAGCGCCGGAATCGACGCCGGCGTGGGCAACTGTCCCAGGACGCGCAGCGCCGCCTCGCGCACGCCCATGTCCTTCTCGGTTCCCAGCCGCGCCAGAATGGCCTCGGCGTCAGCCGGATCGTTGAGCGCGCCGACGATCTGTAACGCTCGTCGCCGAACTTCCGCCGCGTCGTCCGCGAAACGCAGCTTCAGTTCAGCGCGAATTGCTTCGGGAAGCTTGGTGCCGTCCTGAATCTGCGCGGAGATGATGCTCATCGCGATCAACCGCACCTCGATGACCGGCTCGCGCAGCCAGCCGAGCAGGGCCTCCTGCCGCTGCTGAGCGTCACCGATCAGCCGATAGCTTTCGCGCAACGCCTCTTCCAGACGCTTCGCCAAGGCGCTGCAGCGCTGCTCCGAATCGCCGCGAAAGCGCGTCAGGTCGTTCTGCAACGCGCGGTTGCGCTGCGCGAAGAGCCGCACACGCCCTTCCAGCCATTGGCGCTCATCCAGACGCGAGGTCGCCTGCCACCACTGCTTCCAGCGATTGACATCGCGGCCCAAGTCCTCGGCCGCCGCCGGCGCCAAGGCGGTCAGAGCGCGCATGCGAACCTCATCGAGCGGAACATCAAGCAGTTTGATCAACTGCTCGATCACGCGGCGCTCGCCGATGTTCGGCGCCAGCGCGTCGATCGTTGCCAGCCGCTGCGGAAGCGGCGTGGCCGGATCGGCGGCGAGCGCCCCGAGACGTGGCGCAACTCCGCCGTCGTGATAGTACGAAAGTGCCTGGGCCGCCTTGGCCGCCACAGTCGGATCCGCATCGCCTAGAGCCGCAATCAGCGGATCGACCAGACGCACGTCCAGAACGGACGGATCCTGCGCGCCCGCCGAGACCATGCCGTCACAGATCGCCTGCCGCGTCGTCGCATCCGGGTTCTTGAGCAACTCGATCGCCAGATCGACGGCTTCCGGCCAGCGGTACTTGATCAGCCGCTCGGCCTCACCACGCCGCGCGCGCGGTGTGTTGTTGCGCTCGGCGATCACGTCGCGGCTGAACTGCAGGGTGGTCGCGCGATCCTCGCCGCCGGCGGCCGCCGGCGCCGTGGTCGGCGCCTGTCCGCGGATACGCGGCGAAGCCGCGGCCAGGAGCAGCACGGCGCATACCACGCTGATACGCGCGCATTTGTTCCGCAACCGAAAGACATGCGGACCCCCCGATCTGACACGGCTGCCACCCACAGGACCTCCTGCCCGCTTGGACTTGAAGGGAACCCCCATCGCGATGTATGGCGATTGGGGGACCCCGGTCGCCGGATCCACCCGTTCCGGCGCGCCGGGACCAGCACCCCATCCGTTGCTCCGGGCGATGAATCGTTTTTAACGACGCGGCCAGACAAAGGCAACCCATTTTTATTTATGAATGGATCAGCCGCCGGTTGCATCCGGTGGCGGGTCGGCCGTGGACTCGCCCGGCAGGGGCATTGACTTTACAATCGGGAGCGTGCGCGGCAGCCTGATCCGAACCAAAATCATCGCCACCGCTGGACCCGCCAGTCGAGCGGCCCATACGCTCGCGGCCCTGCTCGAGCACGGCG
>DASXUA010000289.1:0-6233 GCA_036505095.1 Phycisphaerae bacterium | reverse complement strand
CGCTGGTGGAGACCTGCAATGAGACCGTCGCCATCAGATCGCCCGTTTGCAGATTCGTGATGCCGGTCACGGTGGCAGGCACGAGCGTGCCGCGGATGCCGTAGCGGCTCGCGTGAGTGATGCCGTCGGACACGCGGGTCTGAATGAAAGCGCCCGGCGTGCCGCCCGAAATACTGATCTGCCCGTCAAAGCCTGCCGGTGAGGTCGCGGATGCGACGGCCGTACCATCGGCGCCGACCACGACCGCCTGACCGGTCGTTGATGGCGGCGGCGGGCCGCTGCTGCCGTTCACGTTAAGATTCGCATTCTGATTGCGATTCGAGTTCGCATTGGTGTTCGCATTACTGTTGGAGTTCGAGTTGGAGGCTGCCGCGCCCTGGAAATTGCCGGCCGCATAGATCACGTCGCCGACGCGCCGCGTGGCCGTCACGAAGCCATCCAAGTCGAAGTGTGAAATCTCCGTGGGGGCGCTGGGATCGCTGACATCCACGACGGTGATGCGGCTGCCGGTGTAATCCGGCCGCAGCAGCGTCGCGCCCAGATCCGAATCGGCGAACGAGACCGGCTGCCCCGCACAACTGAAGAAGTCGGCGCTGGTGACGATGAACACCCGATCGCGGTCCACGAACAACTCGACCCCGCGCCCCTGCAAGGCCAGTCCGCCCACCAGCCGCGGGCGTTCGATGAAGCGCGCATCGATGATCCGCAGCCCGCGGTAGCGGTTGGCCAGATAGAAGAAGCCGTCCACGTACTTGACGATGTCCGCCTCTTCGATTTCACGAGCCATCGAGGTCGCGGGCGGCGATGAGGAACTGTTTCGATTAGCTGTTGCGAAGCCGCCGCCGCCCGCCGGTCGCGCTGCCGCAGCGCAGCGAAATTGCAGAAGCCCGATCACCAACATGAGCGCCGTCAGCGCGCCGAACATAATTCGACGATGGGAAGATCTTTGAACATGCATAGGGAATCTCCGAAAATAACGCTGCACTCCGACGGGTCCGCCTGGTTCGGTCCATTATACCACGGGCACAACTGTCCACAGGCCGGGGTGGCATGGCTTCACGGCTTCAGCTCGCCGCGGGCGAGTCGCCGTGGCGACCGGCTAGCCATGCCGCGGCCCGGCATGCTTACCCGCTGCGCGTGAAAGCATGCCACCCGCGCGGGGCGATACGCGCCTGCGCATGGCACCGGCCATCGAAGTTCGTATCATGTACAGCATGAGCACGAATGCGGGAGCTGGGTTGGCGGGTTACTGGGCACGGGCGGCACTCGATGTGCTATTGCCGGCGAGTTGCCCGATTTGCCAGACGGCCATTAGTGGTGAGGCGCCGCTCTGTCCGGCCTGCTTTTCGGAGTTGAACGCGCTGATGGACACGCCCGCGTGCCCGCGCTGTGCTCAGTCGGTGGCGCCCTTCGGAGTGCAGGATGGCACCTGCGCCCAGTGCCGCGGCCTCGGCTCGCCGCTGGAGTGCGTCGTGCGCGCTGGGCCCTATCGCGAGCGTTTCGCCCTGGCTCTGCGCCGCTTCAAGTTCGGCGGGCAAGAGGACCTCGATCGGTTCTTCAGTGACGCTCTGATCGAGCGACTCCGCGCGCGCGACTGGATCGGCAGCCTCGATGCGGTCACGGCCGTTCCCACTTGCTGGCGGCATGCTTTGACGCGCCGACATTACGTCCCGCTCGTGATCGCGCGCCGCGTAGCCTCGAGTTTGCGCGTGCCGCTGGAACCCTTGCTGCGGCGGCGTTTCGGACCGCATCAGCTTGGCCTTACCCGCTCCGAGCGCCCCCAGAATGTTCGGGGCGTATTTCGCATCGTGCCGCGCACCCAACTCGCAGGTGCCGCGATTCTGCTGGTCGACGACGTGGCCACGACCGCTTCCACACTGACCGAATGCGCCCGAACGCTGCGCCGCTCCGGCGCGGCGAAAGTATACGGCGCAGTCCTGGCGCGCGTCGCTTCAGACGCGCAGCCGCTTGCGGACATCTGAGCATGGCCAATGACGGCAAGCACATGACGGCGCCGCCCGAGTTGCCTGACGACCACGAGCCGGGTGTGTCCAAGGAGTTCGCGCGCTTCCGCTCCGCGCGGGTCGCGGCCGGATCGAGCCTTTCGATCGGCCAGTGGTTCATGCGCAGCCGCGATCGCATCGCGGCCCGGCTGATCGCAAAAGGTGTCACGCCCAATCACGTGACCGTGGCCGGCTTCGTGGTCAGCAGCGCCGCGGCCATCTGCTATTTCCTGGGCGCCGGGCATCATGCGCCCTATGAGGCGGACGTGCCGGGCCTGACGCGCTCTTACTGGCCGCTGTGCGGCGCCCTGTTGCTGATTCTGGCGGGCGCCTGTGACATGGTCGACGGGGCGGTGGCGCGCCTCGGCCGACTGCATTCGGAATTCGGAGGCCTCCTGGATTCGACACTCGACCGCGCCAGCGAAATGATCATTTATCTCGGGATTACGGCCCACTTCGCGCGCAGCGGCAACCTGACTTATTGTGTGTTGGCCATGCTGGCGCTGGCCAACGCCAATCTGATCAGCTACGTCAAAGCCCGCGCCGAGGAATATGTCGACGATTGCTCGGTCGGCTACTGGCTGCGCGGCGAACGGCACGCGGCGCTGTTGTTGGCCGGACTTTCGGCGCACCTGCCGATCATGCTGTGGCAGCAGGCGCTCTCGCCCTTCTTTACGGTCATTCGTCGGGTCGTTTTCGCCCGCCAAGCCATTCGCGCCAGGCAGCGCGGGCAGCCGGCGCCCCCGATCGTTCCGACGCACGGCTGGCAGAAGCTGTTGCTGTGGCGCTATCCGCGCGGCTCGGTGCCGTACGACATCGTCACCGGCAGCAACATTGCCTTCTTCACGGTGCTGCCCTGGATTCACCCGGTCTTCTACGGCGCGGCTGACCCGCTGCGCCGCTGGCTCGGAGGCTGAGACCGACCGTTCGCGCTTCCATCAACGCGCGCCGAACAGCCATTCAGCCGTCAGGTCGCGATCCTGCGCGTGGCAATAGTGAGGATAATTCGGATCGTTTGTCAGCGAGCAGTTCGCGAACGGATCCTGCCCGGCCGGCGTGGGGAAAACCTGCTGCGTCAGCTTATCGGGGTCGTAACCGAGCTGCGTGACCAGGGCGTCGAAGAACATCTGCGTGTTGTCGTGGTAGGAGTATCTCGGAGGGACATCCAGGCCCTCCCGATCCCCGCTGATCACGTGTACCCGAATGTCTTTCAGCCGCGCATCGTTCTTCCAATCGTAGCCGTCGCCCAGATATTCGCCGTCCGCACAGTCACCGTCGGGACCGACGGCGTCGGCCGAGAACGGCACCACGTTGAGCTGATAGTCGATCAGAGAAAACACACCGCATGGCGTGCACGGCCCCAGATGCGCGTGCCGCAGTACCACGGCGCGGAAAAGCGTCGGGTCGGCGAACGCCGCAAAGAAAGCGAGCGCGCCGCCGGAGGAGAAGCCCGTGGAATACCGCTCGGTTCCAATGACGCCCAGCCCCTCCAATTCGCTCAAGATGGCTTGCACGTCGCCCAGGTCACGCCGCAGCGCGCATGGGGACCAGTCGGCGCTGCCGTCGAGGCGCAGCAGTCCGAATTGCGCGTGCGGCACGATGACCGTGAATCCATACTGCTCGGCCAGCGACGGCCAGATCGGCCCCCCGAAGTCATGGATGCTGGGTCCCATCTGGGTCGGCGCCGACCCATCCGTACCGTGGAACGAAACGACCACGGGAAGGTCCTGCGGGCGCGGAAAGCTGACGGGCAGATACAGGCGGTAAACCGCGCCGCTGGAGGGCTCGGTGCGTTCTACAACCTGTCCGAGCGGCACGCCACCCGGCCCGACGACGACCGGAACAGGACCGACGTCCCCGTTACCTCCTGGGGCAGCCACGGGACCAGCGTTGACATTAAGGTTGTCGCTCGTGTTGCCGTTGAAGTTTTGGTTCCCAAGTGCGACGCGCTGTTCGCTCTCAGGCGAAGCCCTACTATCGCTGCTAGAGTCGGCATTGGAGTGGCTGTATGCGCCGCCGCTCGTGCCGGCCGTGCAGGCCAAGCCAGATAAGCACAGCAGAACACCTATGCCCGCCAGGCGACCGCCAACACAGAGGGCATGACCGCCCCGGAGCCAAAGTCCTTCTCGCATGTTGCCTTGTTCCCCTCGGATCAACGCTCGGGCGAGCGCAATTCAGATCCCCCAGCAGCGCGGCGCGCGGCCGAAATACTCCTCCGTGCTCTCTCTCGGGTTCTAACTCGGTGACGGTGAAGAACCGTCCCACTGCTCTCTCAAGAGTTAGTATGTACAAAGACGTGCCGTCCGTCAAGTGATATGCGCACGAACCGCGCGACTTTCTCTGTAAACGGGCCGGGCGGGAGCTGCCCAAGTGGGCACCCTTTGAACACGGATAAGTCCTTTGCGGCAACTTATTACCCTAAAGGCGTACGCGCGTAGACCAAGGTGAGATGAAACTCCGCCAAAACATGCGCCGATGACCCACGAGCACGTTGCTTCACAGCCGGCAACTCAGCTCAGCTCGAGCCGCTCACGGTTGGCCAGGTAGGGCCGCAGCGCATCCGGGATCGTCACGCTGCCTTCGGCGTTCTGGTACAGCTCGAGAATGGGAATCAGGATGCGCGGGCTGGCGATCACGGTGTTGTTGAGCGTATGGCAGAAGCGCACGCGCTTCTGCTCGTCGCGATAGCGCAGCTTCAGCCGCCGCGCCTGGAATTCGTAGAAGCGCGACGCGCTGTGCGTTTCCCAGTAGCCCTTGCGCGATGGCATCCAGGTCTCAATGTCAAATTTCTGTACTTGCCCCTGACCCAGGTCGCCGGTGCACACATTCACGACGCGGTAGGGCAGCTTCAGCGCGCCGAGTACGTCCTCCGCATTCTGCAGGATTTCGCGATGGAACTGCTTGCTGCGCTCTTCGTCAGCCGGACCGATGATCACCTGCTCGACCTTGTCGAACAGGTGAATGCGATACAGCCCGTACGTGTCCTTGCCGGCCGCGCCGGCCTCGCGCCGGAAGCAAGTACTGGTGGCTACGTATTTCAACGGCAGGTCCTTCTCCGCCAGGATTTCGTCGTGATGCAGTGCAGTGATGGGCACCTCGGCCGTGCCGACCAATGACAGCCCATCGCGCTCGCAGAGGTAAGCCTGCTCGCGGCCGGCCGGGAAATATCCCGTGCCCACCATGATCTCCTCGCGCACCAGCACCGGCACCGTCAGCGGCACGAAGCCGCGCGCCACCATCATGTCCTGCGCCAGCCGCAGCACAGCCTGGTGCAGCAGCGCGCCGTCGCCCTTGAGGACGTAATTGCGCGTGCCGGCCAGCCGCACGCCGCGCTCGATGTCGATAATGTCCAGCAGCTTGCCGAGTTCGACGTGGTCCTTCGGCTTGAACTCGAACTGCGGCGGCTCACCGACGCGCCGCATCTCGACGTTTTCGGTTTCGTCCTTACCCTCCGGCACGTCAGGGTCGGCCGGTTGCGGAACCGTCAGCATCAGCGCGTCGAATTCGGTGAGCACCGGCTTGAGCCGCTCTTCGAGGGGCTTGATCTGCGCTTTGACTTCGGCCAACTCCTTCTGCCGCTGCTCGGCTTCGGCCTTGATCTGCTCGGCGGGCCGGCCTTCCGCCACCGCACGTCGGTACCATTCAGACTTGGGATTGCGCAGCAACGCCACCTGCGCGCTGCCCTCATTGATGCGGTTATTCAGATCCTCGATGGCCCGCAGCAGCTCGACGCGCTGCTTGTCGACCCCGACAAGCCGATCCACGTCGCACGCGATGCGCTTCTTGCGGGCGGTATCCTGGATCAGGTCCGGGTGTTCGCGAATGAATTTGACATCCAGCATGTTCCAACTTCCAATTGCGGATTGCGCGTTTCGAATTGCGGATTGAACCGGCGCAGGGCGCGCACGTCAACTCCAATTCGCAATCGACAAAGTGGACCTCACTATCGAGAATAGGATAGTGGCCGCTCGTGTGGACATCGTCAGTATCGGTACCCAGGCGCGCAACGCGTTCTGGGGTGAGCAGACCGGCGTGCGGGCCGAGCATGCTACCACGACACTGGTCCGCGATGGCCGCACGACGATTCTGGTTGATCCGGCGCTGCCGCCGGAACCGCTGGCCTATCGACTGGATGAGCGCACGGGCCTCAAACCGCAACAAATCGAAATCGTGTTCCTGACGACGTTCCGGCCGGTGCACCGGTTGGGACTGAAGCTGTTCGACAAAGCC
>DASXUA010000288.1:0-1762 GCA_036505095.1 Phycisphaerae bacterium | reverse complement strand
TCATGCCTTTTTCCCGCCCAGAGCGCGCTCGACGCCCTCAATCACCCCGTCGTAGCCCGTGCAGCGGCACAAGTTGCCGCTCATGAATTGCCGCAGAGACATGTCGTCCAGGGTTTCGGGGTGGTCCAACAGCCAGCGTGCGGTCATCACAATGCCGGGCGTGCAGGCCCCACATTGCGAAGCGCCGGTGGCGTTCAGCGTCTGCAGGAGTTCGGGTTCGATCGATTCCACGGTGCGCACGTTCCGGCCGTGCGCCTGAAACGCAGGCACGAGGCATGAATTGACAGGCAAGCCGTCGAGCCACACGGTGCAGGCGCCGCACTCGCCCTCGCCGCAGCCTTCCTTGGTTCCGGTGCAGCCGAAATCATAGCGCAGCACGTCGAGCAGCCGCGCGTCGAGCGGCACGCGCCGCGTGAGCGGTTGTCCGTTCAGCGTCAGGCTAAGGTCGAAGGTGCTATCCACACGTGTTCAAGCCGGCTAAAGCCGGCTCCCATCTGTTCACGATTTCATCGTCACCACCAACTAAAGTTGGTGGCAAGAGCTGGTCGGCTGAAGCCGACCGCGAATCGCGTCCGGCACCCAGTCAGGACTCCGGACTCAGCACTCGAAGGAGCCGCTCGGGCGTGGCCGGGATCGAGCTGACCGGCACGCCCAGGGCGTCGCAGACCGCGTTGATGACGGCCGGCGCGGGCCCGTCGATGGGCAGCTCGCCGATGCCTTTGGCGCCTTGCGGCCCGAACGGCGACGGATTCTCCTCGAAATACACGCGGATCGGCGGAACGTCGGCGCTAACCGGGATGATGTAGTTGGTCATCTGATTGTTTTTCATCGCCCCGTCTTCGACGACGACGTCCTCCATGAGCGCCCAGCCGATGCCCTGCACCACACCGCCGGCCACCTGCCCGCGCGCCAGGGTTGGATTCACAACTTTCCCGACTTCCTGCAGCGCGACATAGTCAGTCACGCGCACGCCGTAGGTTCGCAGGTCCACCTCCACTTCCGCCACATGCGCCGCCCACGAGTAACACGCATATGCGTCACCGCGATAGTTCTGATCGTCCCATTCGATCGATTGAGGTTTGACGTACCGCGCCTTGCCGATAAGTCGCTGCCCCAGATGCGCCGCGTGCCACGCCCTGATTAGTGAGGAATTAGCTTCTCCTGAAGCCTGAACCCTGAACCCTGAACCCTCAACCTGTGCCAGCAGATCGTGACACGCCCTCTCGATGAGCTTGCCGACGACCATCGCGGTCCGGCTGGCGACCGTTGGTCCGCTGTTGGGAACGCGCGACGTATCCGGCACCGCAATCGAAACGTTTTCGGTTGGTATGCGCAGTGCGTCGGCCGCGATCTGCAGCAGCACGGTTTCGGTGCCCTGGCCCATGTCGGTGTTGGCCGTCAGCACTTCGACCCGGCCGTCCGAAAGGCCTTCGACCCAGACTTCGGAGGCGAGCAGCGTCTCGCCTGAGCCGGTGAAGCCCGCGCCGTGCATGTAGGTACACATTCCGATGCCGCGCCGCAGATAGGGATGGGACGCGTTGGTCGCGCGGTGCGCGGCGCGCCGCTGCTCATAACCGGCAAGATCGAGTGCGCGAACGAGCAGGCGCACCAGGTCAGTTCCGTCGCGGAAGACCTGGCCGGTGGCCATCGTTTGGCCGTCGCGCAGCAGGTTGCGGCGGCGCAGCTCGGCTGGATCGATGCCGAGACGATCGGCAATGAAGTCCATGTGCCGCTCGATCGCGAACAGCGTCTGCGGCGCGCC
>DASXUA010000287.1:0-2475 GCA_036505095.1 Phycisphaerae bacterium | reverse complement strand
ATCCTCCGGCTGCCGTTAGTGCGCCGTCAGTATCAGAGCCTCCTGGATAGCGGCGTCCGCCTGTGCATTGCGTGCAGCCACCTCACCGACGTCGATGCCGGCGCGCACTGTCCCTCTTGCGGGCAGCCGTATCCACTCCTCACTGAGACCACTCTGCACACGCGCGCTTCTGATGAGCGCGCTCCCTCACGATCGCCGTTCCGAATCGCCAGCGCCAGCGAGTCGGCGCCGGTCACTCCCTGACGCGGTTCTGAACGGCAGCGATAGCTCAGCGCCGCTCGCTTGGATTCGTGCCCCTGGCCTGTAAAATAGGAGACAGCCGCAGGAGAATCCCATGCTGACTCCCTATCGCCCTGAGCCCTATGTGAATTTCGATGAGCCCGGTCCGCGCGCCGCGCTGCTGGACGCGATCGCGAGCGTCGCTGGTCAACTTGGCCGTAAGTATCCGCTGCGGATCGGCGGCAAGGCCGTCGAAACCCGCGAGACGTTCGATTCCGTCAGTCCGGCCGAGCCGGCGCGCGTCGTCGGTACGTTCTGCAAAGCGAACGCCGAATTGGCCGATCTGGCGGTGCGCGCGGCTGCCGAAACATTTACGACCTGGTCGCGCGTGGAGCCCGACGCGCGCGCTCGCATCCTGATCAAGGCGGCCGCCATCATGCGGCGCCGGATTTACGAGCTGTCGGCCTGGGAATGTTTCGAAGTCAGCAAGAGCTGGATCGAAGCCTACGCCGACGTCTGCGAGACGATTGATTTCCTCGACTTCTACGGCCGCGAGATGATGCGGCTGGGCGGCGCTCAGCCGGTCACGCCGTATCCGGGCGAAGAGAACGAGGTCCGCTACATCCCGCTCGGCGTTGGAGTGGTGATCCCTCCTTGGAATTTCCCCCTGGCCATCTGCGCCGGCATGACATCGGCAGCTCTGGTGACGGGCAATACCGTGGTGCTCAAGCCAGCCAGCACATCGCCGATCATGGCCGCCAAACTGGTCGAGATTCTCTACGAAGCCGGTCTGCCGCCGGCCGTGCTGAATTTCGTACCGGGTCCGGGTAGTGCGGTCGGCGACACCCTGGTCATGCACCCGCAAACGCGCTTCATCGCCTTCACCGGCTCGAAGGACGTCGGGCTGGGCATTCTCCAGAAGGCCGCCGTCGTCCATCCTGGTCAGAAGTGGCTCAAGCGCACGATCCTGGAAATGGGCGGCAAGGACTGCATCGTGGTCGACGAGACGGCCGATCTGAAGGCCGCGGCCGAAGGTGTCGTGGCATCAGCCTTTGGGTTCCAGGGGCAGAAGTGCAGCGCCTGCTCGCGGCTGATCGCGCATCAGAAGATCTACGACGATCTGCTGGAGCGCGTGGTGGCCCGCAGTCGCGAGTTGACCATCGGCGACACGGTCGCGCCGGACAACGTCTACATGGGTGCCGTGATCGACGCCAATGCGCACAAGAAGATTAGCGAATATATCGAGAGCGGCAAGAAAGAGGGCCGCTTGGCGCTCGGCGGCGGAAAGGTGCCGCCCAAGGGCTATTTCATCCCGCCCACGATCATCGCCGACGTCGACCGCAACGCGCGCGTCGCGCAGGAGGAGATCTTCGGGCCGGTACTGGCGGTGATCAAAGCCAGGGACTTCGACGATGGCCTCGACATCGCCAACGGGACGGAATATGGCTTGACCGGCGCGATCTACTCCAACGACCGCCTGCGGCTGGAGCGCGCGCGGCATGAGTTCCACGTGGGCAACCTCTATTTCAACCGCAAGTGCACGGGCGCGCTGGTCGACGTGCAGCCGTTCGGCGGCTTCAACCTGTCCGGCACCGACAGCAAAGCCGGCGGCCGCGATTACCTGTTGCTCTTCATGCAGGCCAAAGCCATTTGCGAACGCTTCTGATTCAGGCCGAGACATCGGCCGCAACAGGCTTGCGATTCGCAGCGCGCCGCGCCTGCCATTGAGCAGCCGACACCAAGACCGATGATATCAAGCGTGCGGGTGGAGATTCTCAGGCTTGTACCCCGTTGGCTACTCGATTTCCGAAACGATCCGGTCCGGATCGCGCGGATGCAGTGTTTGGCGCGAGCAATCGACGACCAAATCCAATTCCTCGAGCACGATGGCGCCGATCAGCGCCGACGTGCGATTCGGCTCGACGACGGCCGTGAATACACCCTGGCGCCCGAGGAGCGTGAGCCAAACGTCGCGAACAACGGGGCGCACCGCCGTGTGATGATCGGCATAACGTACGTTTGCTTCACCGGATTCCGGCAGACCGAGCGCTGCCACGGTCGCAGCCGGAAGGACCAGCCGCGCGGCGCCGCTGTCAATGACGCCGGCAATGCGAATACGGCGCACCTGTTCAGGTGGCAGGCGCGCTTCCTCCGACAACATCAAATCTCGGTAGTTGGCCAGCTCGACGTCAAGCGTGATGCGACCCACGAGTTCGTCTCCTCGCCAAGGCATGGTGCACCTCCCCGTTGCGCCTG
>DASXUA010000286.1:0-12014 GCA_036505095.1 Phycisphaerae bacterium | reverse complement strand
GGCGGGACGCCCGATCCCGTGCGCCTGGAGCTATTCCATCGTCAGTTCGCCTCCATCGCCGAGCAGATGGGCGCGGCTCTGGGTCGCACCGCACTTTCCACGAACGTTAAGGAGCGTCTCGACTACTCCTGTGCGGTGTTCGATGGCGACGGCGCGCTCGTCGCCAATGCCCCGCATATCCCGGTGCATCTGGGCGGCATGGGCACTTGCGTCCGTCGCATGGTCGAGATATTCGGGCCGCTGGCGTCTGGCGACGTGGTGATTACCAACGATCCCTTCGAGGGCGGCTCGCATCTGCCGGATGTCACGGTCGTGACGCCCGTGCATCTGCTGGGTCAATCCGTCCCGGCCTTCTTCGTCGCCAGCCGCGCGCATCACGCCGAAATCGGCGGCATCCGGCCCGGTTCGATGGCGCCGGCTGCCACCAGCCTCGCCGAAGAGGGCGTCTTGATCCGCCCGTTCAAGCTGTTCGATCGTGGGGAGTCGCGGCTCGACGCGCTCCACAAAACTCTGACGCAAGCGCCGTATCCTTCGCGCCGGCCCGATGAGAACCTGGCGGACACGATCGCCCAGGTCGCCGCCAATCACCGCGGCGCGCAGCTTCTGGTCGAGATGACTACCGAGCACGGCGTCGACGTGGTGCGTGCCTACATGCGCCACATTCGCGCAGCTTCAGCGCAGAAGATGCGCAGCGCGCTTCGGCAATTGCCGCCCGGCACTTATCATCGCTGCGAAAGCCTCGACGACGGAACGCTCATCACGGTAGCGCTCACGCTCACGCCTGACGGCGCCGTGCTGGATTTCACCGGAAGCGGACCGGTGCACCCCGGCAACCTCAACGCCAATCCCGCGATCGTCGCCAGCGCTGTGCTTTACTGCCTGCGCTGTCTGTTGCGCGAAGATATCCCCCTCAACGACGGCGTGCTCGCTCCGGTGCGCCTGATCATTCCGCCGGGCATTCTGAACCCGCCGGCCACCCCCGATCCGCGGCAGTGCCCCGCCGTCGGCGGCGGCAACGTCGAAACATCGCAGCGCATCGTGGATGCCATCTTCGGCGCGCTGGGCATCGTCGCGGCCAGTCAGGGAACGATGAACAACCTGCTCATCGGGACGCCGCAGTTTGGCTACTACGAAACGATCGCCGGCGGGGCCGGTGCCGGACCCGCTTTCGACGGCGCCGACGCCGTCCACACGCACATGACCAACACGCGCCTGACCGACCCTGAAGTGCTTGAATCCCGTTATCCCTTGCGGGTAGTGCGTTTCGCGATCCGCCGCGGCTCCGGCGGCGCCGGACGCCATCGCGGCGGCGACGGCGTGATCCGCGAAATCGAATTCCTCGCGCCGGCCGAGGTTTCGATTCTCTCGCAGCGCCGCACCACGCAGCCCTACGGCCTGGCCGGCGGCGCGCCGGGCGTAGCGGGCCGCAACTTGCTTCAACAGCGCGATGGAACGCAGGTCGAACTCGGCCCCCTGGCGCAGTTCCTTACCGCAGGCGGTGACCGCCTGACCATCGAAACCCCCGGCGGCGGCGGTTACGGCGCGCCGCCGTGATCTCCGGTCGCAATGGCGGGCTCCGCGGCTATCCCCAAGTATGAATTGACGTGCCCGCATTCACTGCACCGCGAGGACGTCGCCCCGCGCAGATCGTAGGCACATGCAACGCACTGCCGGCGACGACGCCGCGCCCGACGGCGCCCGGCCGGCACCACTGACATTCGCGTCAGGGTCGCGCTCAGCAGCAAAAGCGGCAATCCCAAGTGAAAACTAATCGCCGTCGCGACCCGTCCGCGCTGCCAACTCGGCACGAGTGCCCGTAATCGAAACGCATGCGACGCGCTCATAGGACTGGGCCGCACGAATAAACCTCGATGCCGGCTGAGGTTTTCCTGGAACCATTGGACGAAGACAAAGCCATCGGAGTAGACCACGGCCGAGAGGAGCCACGAATCCGGGCGAGCATATCCGAGCGCATAACAAGTGTTTCCGCCGGGCCGCGCCGTGGCGATGACCGCAGCCGCCGCCCAGCCACCGACGCAGGTCAGCAGTCCGGCTGCCACGGCCGCGATGAGAAGTTTGCGGACCATTGCGGTCATTGCTCTTCATGACAAAGCAAATAGATCGAGCGCGGGCGCCAACGGCGATCAGTAATCCAGGTTCGCGCCAAAATCCGGAGTCTTGCCGGCCTCGATGTGCTCGATCCACTTGTCGGTCTGCGACTTGTTCCAGAACCGGCCGCACAGCCGCAGATACTCGATCACCGCTTCCTTGCGGCCCTTTTCCAGCAGTTCCTTGGCCAGCAGCATGTTGGGACCGAAGGAGTTCAACTGCGGCGATCCCGGCGTCTTGCCGGCTTTCAGAAGAAACTTCTCCGCCTCTTCGATCTTTCCCTCGGCCAGCGCGACGCGTCCCAGCACCAGGTTGCCGTGGTGGATCGCATTGCCGTGGTTCCAATCCCGATTGGCATCCGTCTCGACCGCCAGGTCGAGCACCTCAGTCGCGTAGCGCCGCGCTTTTTCCAACTCGCCCGCCGCCAGCGCCGCTTTGGCAGTGTCGTCCAGGAGGAGGTAGCGATCGGCCTTGGGGCTCGCGTCCAGTGCCTGCTCGTACGCAATGAGCGCCCGTTTGGCAGCCTCACGGTCGGTTTTTCCGAACAGATTCCTCGATTTCAATTGATACAAATGCCCGAGTCGCTGCGGCCATTCCGGATTCTGCGGCTCGAGCGCTTGAGCGCGCTTCAATAGCCGCTCGGCGTCCTCGGGACTCTGCAGAAGCAAAAAGTTGGCCGCGTTTCCCAGCACTTTGGCCGAGACCCCGTCGCCATCGGACTTCTTTAGCCAGAGCTCGCGCGCTTCCCGGTAGGCCACCGACTCAAGAATCGCGTCAAGCCCGGCCTCTGGACTCCCACAGATGTCGGCCTCGGGATGGTGTTCAATGATCCAGAGGACGTGAGCCTGGCGCGTTTTCTTGATCTCGGGTGAATTCCAACGCCCGAGGAAGTAGTTGCCAAGGAGCTGAGTTCGCGCGGACAGGTCATCCGGCCGATCGGTGAGCTGTTCCTCCATTGCTTTGACTTGCGCAGGCGTGAGGCCCTGCCCCTTCCGCAGGAGCAGGTACGTTTCCTCCGGCGACTGTCCTCGGGCTCCCGCGCAAGGCAACACCAGCAATAGCGCAAGGTACCGGAAAACGCGTGTTAACACAGAATTGCAGGCCGCCATGTCGCACCTCCCGTTGATAGGATTTCCCTCGCGGAGCCACTGAGCCCCACGTCAATGATAATCTATGCGCGGGCGAGCGCGGCATTACTGAACCCGGCAAAAAAATGCGGGACCGTCGCGCCTCGGCTGCGGGCGGCGGTTCCATTCAGAAGCTGCGGTGTAGGCCGCTTTCGGGCGCGCGAACGGGTATAGCTCCATCTGGGGCGCGTCCTGCGATGAAGGAAGGTACCTGCGACGCTGTTACGGCACGATGGTGCGGCCCAGCGGCAGCCAGCTTCCGAAGAGTTCGTGGCTGCGCCACCACATGAAGATGGTCGCGGCGGCCACGACAATCGTGGCGATGACGATCAGGGCTGAATAAATGTCGCTTTCCGGACGGGTAGCAGCGGGTCGGGTATCGACAGCCATGGCTCGTAGCACTCGCGGTTAGAGCTTGCTCGCGTTTGAACACACAGAACTCAGGTCGCAGATCCGCCGTCGCGGAGCTATTTGTTGACTCCGAAGCGGGCCGCATCCGCGACCGTGTCGTTGACCTTGGGTGGCTTGACTGGGGGCTCCTTCATCCGTCCAGCCGCCTGGGTCGGCTCCACGTCCGTCACCTTCAGGTCGCCGACATATTCCCCGCCGCGGTAGACGACAAACTCCATGTCCTTCTGCACGCCGTCGGCGCTGCCGATGCTGATGCTCACCAGGTTGCCGTTCACCTGCGTGACGCGCCCACGGATCGCTGACGACGCCACCGCCGTCATGGGCGTGATGGTGTCCATCGTGCCGCTGGTGGTTTCCGTGCCGGGCAGCGGCGCGGTGCGCGAGCCCTGCGACAGGCGTTGATTCTCCGTCCGCAGAATATGAATCTGCTGCTCCGACTGGCGGTTCTGCTGCGTCAGCACCACGATCCGCTGCGTCATCTCATCGACGCGGATGCTGAGATCCTGGTTGCGTTTCTGCAAATCGATGTTCTGCTTTTCCAACTCGTCGCGCTGGCTGGTGGATTCCTTCCAGGCGGCTTGCGCGACGGCCAACTCGTTGGTCAGCTTACTGACGGCCGCGTCCACTCCGCTCTTCTCGCTTTGCAGGGTCGCCAATTCGCGCTTGGCGGCGTCAAGTTCGTTGCGGGCCCCCGCAGCCTTCAACTCCAGGTCCTTGATGGTGGCATACTGGGCCTCCGAGGTGTCCAGCCAGTGGCCCTTCTCGGCCGCCTGCGCGGCGATGGCGTTTCGCAGGGTGGTGTCGGCCACCTGGAACTGATCGCGATATTGGTCGGCCAGGCTTTTCCAATTGTTGGTCTGGGCGACAAAGGACACCGACGACATCGCGAAGGCGATCGCGAACACGACCAGCAAAACGACGAACACTTTAGTTAGGGTACTCAAGGGACGATCTCCTGGCCGGCTTTACCGGCAGCTACAGGCTGGCCCGGCGGCTATCTTCTGCATGCCGGCGCGTACGGCGAGGCAAGCTGCGGGATCGTAGCCGATCTTCCGGAAGGCCGCAAGCTTCAGTCGGTCCATCTATAGCCGAGCGGCCGCAAACTTGCAAGCAGTCCGCAGCCCTGGTTCGGGCTTTTCTTGGGGTCTGCGCAACAGAATCGGGCAAGCCCAAAGATGGCTGCAAGACCGCCAAGACGCCCTAGAACCGCCGAGACGTCAAGGTCGTCAAGATGATTAGGTCCGCTTCGCGGACTCCGGGCGCGCAGGGGAATGGGGTGATTGGGCTAAAGCCAGCTCAGACCAGGATTAGATGATGATGGAAGTATCAAACCGCAGGCCAACGCCGACCTGTCCGGCGGGGGCCTGGGTGGCGATCTGGGTGCGAACGACCGTGGCGTACTGGCTCTCGCCCGCCTCGTCTAGCGGCGCCTGGCGGTTGTCGCTGAGCAGCACCTCATAGCGCTGACCCACCGCAAACCCGTAGCCCACCGGCACCGTGACGTGCATGCCGCCCGGGCCGATGTTGTCGGTCGTGCAGCTAATCATCTCGGAGCCGTCCAGCGCCAGCAGGCTGGCCCATTTTCTGTGGCGCAGTCGCAGGTCGGCCCGGCGGTCATAGCCAACCGGCAACCCGGCCGACTCTTCGCCCAGACGCGACGAGAGCAGGCTGGAAACCGACGATTTGAAACCAGGCTCGATCGAGGCGGATACGCTAGACATAACTCTTCCTTCTTTCCTGCCGTCCGGACTGCTGACGAGGCGAGTTCCGAATCATCGGCAGAATGCCACCACGACTCACGACTAACGTTCCCCCGCAGCCAAATGGCGCCAGCTATAAGATTACCTTACGTTTCGCGGTTCGCCAAGCATTCTTTATCGGAATCTTCAGATTTATCTGCCGCCCGCCGGCGCGGCACCAAGTGGCCTCCGCTACAGCCGCTTGCAGCCGTCCAGCAAAGCCAGTTTAGCCGGCCGATCCGCGGCGTCAACCGTCTGGTCATGAGCCGGATTTTTCGGTCCACCGGACGGTTGACACGCTGCCAAGCGGGCTTTAGCATGCGTCCCCAGATGAGATCGGTCGGGCGCGACCGGTCTAACTGCCAACGGAATAGGCTTGCCTGCCGAGGATCTCCCATGCAACGATTCGCCGTACTGCTGCTCGGGATTGCGGGGGTGTGGTGTCTGGGCTCGCTTGCCGGGTGCACACTGACCCAGACCCCTCATGAACACTCGCGTCAAATCAAGGCCGTGGCCGCTCAGGACGCGCGGGCGCTGGTCGAGGACCTGGACATCTTCTGTTTGACTGACCGGCCCACGCGGCTGTCACGCTGGCACAGCCGCTAGCCCCGGCAGCTTGCAGCGTCAATCCTTATGCCGCCGGCCGCGTCTGTCGCCTTGGCACTGGTCGTCGAAGACGACCGCTGTCTCGTTCAAATGCGCCACTCGTGCGACATTCTGAACGGCTTGTGGGAATTTCCGGGGGGAAAGCTTCGGCCCGGCGAATCGGCCGAGCAGGCTGCGGTCCGTGAATGCGCCGAAGAGGTTGGCCTCGCAGTCACCCCGATCGCTCGCCTCCCCGATCACGAGGCTTCCTATGCGCATGCGCGCGTGACGCTTCATCCCGTCCTGTGCCGCGCCGCCGGTCCGCTCCCGGCGAACCACTGGGTCGAGCTGTCCCGGCTGCGCGAGTTGCCCATGCCGCCCATCAACGCCACCATTATCGATGATCTGCTGAAACTGCTCAGAACCCTGCAGTGACGTTGTGGTGCAGGCATCTTGCCTGCCAGCGCTTTGTGGTGCAGGCATCTTGCCTGCCAAGTGCAGCCGAGACGGCCGCACCACCATAAGGTCACTCCTCCCGGCGCGCCGGGACATCAGGGATTCTGAGTGCGCACGCTTCGACGTGTTCGAGCTTCGCGTCACGCCCCTCGATCGCGATGACACGATAAACATTCGCGCATACCCGGCAGACGACGTGATCGCCAGCGCGATGATTCACGCGCACCTCGATGACCGGCCCGCACTGAAGGCAACGGCCGACCCGGACGCCGTCGTCGCTGTGCCCGATGATGTGCGCCAATTCCCCGCGGCGGAAGAGCGTCAGAAAAACATCAACGATAACCCCGTCGAACTGCCGGCCGCGCTGGGCGATCAGCTCCGCGATGGCGTCCTCGGGCGGCATGCCGGGACGGTACGGACGCGAGCTGGTCATCGCATCAAACGCGTCCACCACCGCGAACAGCCGCGCCGCGGGCGGGATGGATTCGCCCTCCAGCCCGATCGGGTAACCGCTGCCGTCGTAGGCCTCGTGGTGCATCAGCACCACGTCGAGCGCCCCCATGAAGTCGTGATCGAAGCGGAGGAAGTCGTAACCATCGCGCGGGTGCCGCTGCATGACGGTCCGCTCGGCGTCGGTCAGCGGTGTCGGTTTGACGAGGATTTCGTCGGGAACCGCGATTTTGCCGATGTCGTGCAAGCTGCCGGCAATAGACATTTCGGCCACCTGGCGCACCGGATAGTTGAGCGCAACCGCCAGAAGTCGTCCGTAATTCGCGACGCGCCAGGTGTGTCCGGCCGTGTACGGATCCTTGGCCTCGATCGTCCGTGCCAGCGCCAGGATTGGCGAGGCCGAGTTGTCTACGTCCGCTGGGTTCAATTCCGCACCGTCGGAACCGCTGTCGGCCGCGAATCCGCGCCATAAGTGGCCGCGGCCGCGGCCGCGACTCTCCTCTTCCCGGACACCCACTTTGCGCAAGAATGGGGTACTAGGCAAGGAGGGGTTCGCGGCCGGGTTCGGTCCCGGCAGCGCCGGGTTCAGCCCGGCAACATGGAATGCAAGCATTCGGGGTGCTTCGCCGGGCGGGGGGCCGGCCGCGATCCAACGCGGCTGGCGACCCTGACAATAGCGCCCGGCGAAAAAATGACGGCAAAGGGCGGTCGCGGCCACAAGGTCATCTCCCACCTCCGCGACCACAAGCGTTTTCGTCGTTCAGCGTCCTGAGTCGATAGCCGGCACGCCGGACCGGAATGGGTCTGCGCCGCCGGAATAAGCCCGGTACGCGCCAGCGGGGCCGGGGCAGCGGCACCTGAGTCCGATGCCGGCTGTTCCCGGCCCTGCCCATTGGCCGATCATTGACAAGGGCGAGCAGGTTCGCTAGCTTGCAGCCTATCGTGGGGTAGCACTGACGGAGCGACCCACCTACTCAAAGGATTGAGCCCATGATTCCATTCAGCAGAATCGCTTTCGCGGGACTTCTGGCGTTCGTTTTGTCAGCCGCAGCTTCGCGTGCGCAGAACTCACCCGGCGAGACGCCGCCCGCGGCGCGCTACGTGGGTGAAATCGTCGGAAACGACGTCTACGTGCGCAGCGGACCGAGCAAGAACTATTACCCGGTGATGAAGCTCAATGCCGGCAACCGCGTGACGATCGTGGGGCAGGAGTCGGGCTGGCTGGCCATCGCGCCGCCGGCGAGCGCCTTCAGCGCGATCGACGCCAAGTACGTCGATCAAGGCGATGGCCGGCACGGGACAGTCAACGCCAGCAATGTGTTTGTGCGCGCCGGATCGCTGCTCACCAAGGACGACAATTGGTACGCGCGGCAGTTGAAGCTCCAGAAGGGCGCGCCGGTCGAAATCATCGGGCCCGGCGAGAATGGCAAGCTCAAGATCGTGCCGCCGGAGGGAACGCGGCTGTGGATATCGGCTGACTTCGTGACCCGCGTTCCAGGCGAAGTGCTCGCAGCCAACCCGGACGGTGCAGCACCCACTCCCGCCAGCACTGGTTCCGAGCCCACCACGATAGCCGGCGAGACTACGCGCCGCTCAGAACTGCCTGCGGTAGTAGAGAGATCGGCCGCCAGTTCGCCGCCGGCAGACTCCGGCGCCTCGATCCGCGCTGATACGCGGCGCGGCAGCGGCGCGACGGCCAGCGCTTCGAGCAAGGCATCCGCCAAGCCGGCCAAGCCCGTGGATGTCAAAGCCATGCGGTCCGCGCTGGAGCTGATCGACAAGGATTTGAATTCCGAGATGGCCAAGCCGCTCGTCGAGCGCAACTTCGCGCCGTTGATCGAACGCTTCCGGCCCTACGCCGAGCAGACCGACGATGAGTTCAGCCACTTGTACGCGCAGCAGCGCATCACGCAGATGGAATGGCTGGCCACCACCGTCCGCGACATGCGCAGTGTGCAGGAGTTGGCGCAGGGCGTGCAAAGTGATCGCAAGGCCTTTATGGAGCAGCGCAGCCAGATCAAGCCGCCGCGCACCATCACCGAGCACGGCTTCCACGCCGAAGGCGAGCTGCGCACCAGCGCGGTCTACGACGTTCCGAACGGCCCGAAGCGCTACCGGCTGGTCGACCCGGCCGGCACGGTCCCGCGCACCTTGTGCTATCTGGAGTTCCCGCCTGAATGTCCCCTGAATCCGCAAGACTTCATTGGGCGCAAGGTGGGCGTTCGCGCCAGCGGCCGTCGCACGCAGAGCGGCGATGTCGATCCGATCTCCATCTTCTTCGTCAGCGACTTGGTGTTGCTCGACCAGATAACCTCCGCAGCGCCGGGCAATTGAGCCTGGACAGCAGCGGCGTCGCGAGCGAGGGGTGATACAATCGCGCGCGATGCTGCTCGCTGAGGACAAGCTACGTTACGAGCGCACCTGGCCGGCGGTCGGCTTCAGCTCGCTGAAAGAGGTCTTCGCCGGTCTGCCGCTGCAGCCGCGCTTCGTCGAACGCACCCTGCGCCGTTCGATCGAGGATGTTTACAACCACGTGGCTGATCTGAGCCTGCATCCCGGATTTCTTCCGCCGGATCAGATTCGCGAGTGGCGCGTGCAGACCGAACCGCCCTGGGGTCATGGCACGGTCGTAAAATTCGAGGCGCGCTGGGCAGCGCGCGATTGGGCGTCGTACCGTGCCGTCTGCATCAGCGATGTCCCGCTGCGAATGATCGCGCTGAAGCTGATCGAGGCGCCCTTCGAGCATACCTGGGCCTACACCTTCGCCGGCAAAGAAGGCATCTGCACCGTGCGGCTCTACGGCGGCTTTGACCTGAAGCGCCGCGCGCAGTGGCTGCACTTTCTGGCGTGGCGATCGCGCATTCGGCGGCTGCACACGCGAACGCTTGAGAACCTGAAGCGCTGGGCCGAGCCGCACGGCGCGTAGCCTACTCCGCGCGCATCAACGACGCCGACGCAGCGCGACCAGACCGCCGGGAACGAGCAGCGCGAAACTGCCTGGCTCTGGATAAACGTAAATGGGAACGGGTCCCGGAATTGTGCCGACGACGTTATTGACTGTATCAGCGTCTCCGTTCGACCATATCGTGCCGGTGCCATCCTGCTGGAAGAACGCACCGCTGGAGGACCCGTCGTCGACTGCAGGTCCGATCGCGTCGATCGTGACGTAGCCTGGTGAACCAAGTGCGATCTTGAACTGGATGAACAGGCGACCGGGCGTGGTCATGGGGAAATTGAGCAGATCGCTCGTGCTGGTCGAAGTTCGCAGCCAGAAATAGATCGTGCCGCCGCCGAATGCGGACGGAACCGACCCGATCAGGCAATTCGCAGGACAGCCGGGCAGCAGCGGTCCCGGGTAGCCATCCCAATCCTGCGGATTGCCGCCAGGCGGCATCTGGCCCTCGCCGGGCGCTGCGCCCCCGAAGATCACCGCATCCGTGAGTGGATTCACACTGTCGTTCGGATCAAACTGCGGGATGAGCGTGGCGTTGATCAGCCTCAGATCGACCTGCGCCAATTCCAAGCTGTTGACTGGCGTCGTGTCTGAACGCAAACGAACGGCCACGCGGATGATATCGCCCGGCAGGTAAACGACTCCGTTGGAGGGACCATCGGCCGTGACGTCAATAGCGACGTTGTTCGCATTGACACTCGCGCCGACCAGAGCAACGAAGCACCCGGTGAATGTAATCCTGATCATCGCCCTCCCCTCCATCCACAGCCTATCCCGCTACGGCGCGTTCGCGGGCGGCGGCGCTGCCGGCGGCGGATTACGCGCTTCCATGACCTGCTGGATCATGTGCAGCATCTCGGCGCGGCGCTCGCCGGTAGGGCGGGTGCGGACGCGCGATTCGTCCAGGCCGCCGAAGAATTGCAGCAGCGGCAGGCCCGCGGCCAACTCGCTGGCGCCGGCGCGGAAGATCTCGCTGCGGTCGCGCAAAGCCTGGCGGTCCAGTTGGTTCTGCAATTGCAAGCCGATGTCAAATTCGAACGAGTCGGTGAACTCGGGCGGCTCGAAGAGCAATTCGCTCATGTCGTAAATGACGGTCTGTTTGGTCTGGCCGTCCTTGTCCACGAACGGCCTGCTCTTGTAGAGCGTGCCGTCATATTCGCGCCGCCGGGCGGTGATGTCACACCAGTCGGGCGGGTACGTCATGATCTTCGCCGGAATGCGGCACGATTCACCGATGCGCACCAGTTCGTCGGCTTCATCGCTCTTATAGCCGCGCCGTAGCTCGCCTTCGTAGCGGAAGCGGCGTTTATCATTATGCCGCGCCTCGCGCTCGCTGGGCCGATCTCCGACGCCGGGCAACGGGTCGCACTCGGCCGCCTGATCGCCGGCGCCCAGGTCACCCGCGACCGGCGGACCCAGGTCGCTGGTCTGTGCCGGCCGATGCTCGGCACGCTGCACGGAGGCCTGCTCGAGCAGATCCTCGAGTTTCTTGATCAGTGGGGCGCGCTCGACCCCTTCCGGCAGCGCCTCGACCGCGTCGAGCAACTCGACGACGCGCGTTGACGCCTCCTCCACCTTTCCGGCCAAAAGCAGGGCGTGCGCCTTGACAGTGCCGACGCGGATTTTCTCGACGGCCTTGTCGGCCGACGTCGGCGCCGGCACGGCCACCCCATGCCGCGCGTCGGCGTCACCCGGCGCTGCCAGAACCGGAAAGCTGCACGCCAACACCAACACACCTGCTCCAAACGCGATCGTCAGATTCTGTCTCACGGTCAGAGTTCCTCCTTTCAGGTGGGCCCACGGGGAGGTTCGCCTGGCATAAACCAGCGTACGATGCGAAATTATAACCAGTCGGAGTGTCCGAGTCGATCCGCGAAAGTCCTACGGATGTACCGCGTCGCGCGCGCTGCGGCCCGGGCAGGCCTTGATCTGCCTGCGGAGTTTGAACAGCTCCTTGAAGGCCCGCAAGATCACCTTGAGGTTGGCCCCCGTTTGCTGGCCGGCCGTGCGCGGGTAGTGATGCACGCCGATCTGGCCGACTGTGTACCCCAACCGCCGCGCCCGCGCCAGCATCTCGGTGTCGATCAACGCTCCGGTTGAAAGCAGGTCGATTTCGTCGACGAATTTCTTCGGATAGATCTTGAAGGCGCAGTCGATGTCGCGGATCCGCATCCAGAAGATCAG
>DASXUA010000285.1:0-6429 GCA_036505095.1 Phycisphaerae bacterium | reverse complement strand
AACCGCATACAACGTACCCCGCGGCCGCCCGCCCGCGAGGACCAGTTCGTCGTCCGTCGTGCGGATCACGAAACCTTCAGCGCCCAACCCATCGATGGAAAACTTCGGATCGGCCAACTTCGCCGCTTCGGCCCCCACGAGCAAGCGTGTCCGCCCGCGCTCCGCATGCTCCACCACATCAAACCTGCCGCCCGTCACCTGATGCAGAAAGTCAGCCAGCTCCGCCGCCGCATGCCGCTCCGGCTCGGGCGCATCCTTCGCCACGACGATCACCGCGCGACCGACGCCGCCCTCGGCCAGGATCATGTCGCCCTCGAGGCGCGTGCAGAATGCAGTTGATATGCCATAGGCAACGATGAAGGCTCGCCGTATCCGAGATTTCATGATCTGAGCAGCGATCAGAGTAACTCGTTGAGTTCTTTCGGCGTCATGTGCGCCTGGCGCAGAATCGAGGCGAGGGTCCCGCGCTTCAGATCGCGCGCGTGCATGGGCACCGTGACCGTCAACGTGCCCTTGCGGTAATGGGCGTGGCTTCCGGTCTGGCGCACCCTCACAAATCCGGCTCGCTCCAGCGCTGCCACGACCTGCTTCGATCGCAGAATCGGAAGCATTTACGCATGCACCTTGACCGCCACCTGGACTTTCACGTGAAACGTACTTTCGATGTTCTCCGGCTGGTTCATTCGAGGATCATCGCTCGGTAGCACGGGCCGCAAATACGGAAGATTCGATTCGAAGCAAGCCTGGAGATACCCGGAAACAGCCTCGCGCAGCATGGCCTTGGCCTCGCGGGCCGTGCCACCTTCTGACGCGACATCCAGTTCTGGACAGAGCGAATAAAACCCGCGGCCCTCCCGGATAACCAGACCGGTGAATGTCAGTGCGTTTCGGTTCATCGTGTTTGCCAATCGCCCGCGGACCAGCGCGGTGCTTCAGTATATTCTTACCGCCCGCAGCACCCAAATCGGCAACGCGCTCGGAGGTCCGCCCCAGCAGGGACGGAAGGTGCGACTGCAAGCAGGACCGTTCTTTGCGGCCAGACCTCCGCCCCGGCAGGGGCGGCCGAGTGTAGCCACGGGCGCAGCCCGTGGTAAGCGTCCCCCCACGAGCCCCGCCCCGGAGGGGTGGAGGAGTGTAGCCACGGGCGCAGCCCGTGGTAAGCGTCCCCAAGAGAACCGCCGCCCTGGAGGGGCGGAGGAACTCGGTCGCGATTTCACCCTCACCGCTTTGGATGGGCGATTCGATTGCCGATTCTGTGACAGTCTTCCCAAATTCGGCGCGCGGCACCCTCATTTTCGATGCGGCGGCGCGGGTTCGGTGCGACGGATGCCTGTGTTTGGTCGTTTTTGTGATTTCTGTGATCATTTTGTGATTTTCCGAGCCAGGGCAGCGGCGGCTCCGTCCCCGCGGAATTGCGGGTCTACGGTGCTGAACTGCTTTACCCTTACTACATGCGCGGCGCGCGCTGGAACGCGCGCGAGAAGCGCGCGCACGTAGGCCGAGGGCCTCAAACACAGTAGCCGGGGGCAGAGCGCAGCGCCGCCTCCGGTTACGGCCCACGCACCCGAACAGTTCCGCCGACCCTGACAGGGTCGAATCTCTCGGGAGTGGCATGCATTCGTTTGCGATCTGGGATGTCCCGCAATCGATGCGACCCCTTCAGGGTCGGATTTATGCGGGGTCGGCTGGGTTCCGTGGGCGGCGCTGGCGCTTGCCCACGGCTACTCTATTGAAGCCCTTCGGGCTAGACGGAGTGTAATCCGTCACGACCGCGCGCATACTGACTGCTAAGTTGCCCGTGTCGGGCGTGGAGTGCCAGCATGTTTCTCAGCGTGATGACCACCGCAACGATGTGCCTGGTTCTGGGGCTAGTCGCTGGCTTCGGGCTGCTCGTGCAGGGACTGTACGGACGGCGAGTGGGCAGCGAGCCGCGCTGCCGGCGGTGCGCCTATGACCTGACCGGCATCGAGAGCCAGCGCTGCCCGGAATGTGCGTCGGAGTTCACGTCAAAGTGCATTCGCGTGGGCCGGCGGCGCCGCCGGCGCGGGCTCCTGGCCACCGGCCTGGCAGTGATGATCCTTTGCGGCAGCGGACTTGGCCTGCGCGCCTACGGCCGAGCCAAGAGAATCGATTGGTACCGACACTACCCCGAATTCGCGCTGCTGGGGCTTGCGCCGCGCGACGACATGCGCGCCGTGCGCGAATTGGTCAGACGGATAAAGGCCGGGCAGATGCGGGCCGACGCCTGCCGTTGCCTTGTCGAAATCGCGCTGGATCATCATGCCTCCAAGCCTGTCGCGATCGCCAGGGACTGGGCCGACCTGCTGGCGCTGTTTGACAATGCCGGCGAACTCTCGAGCGCCCAACGAGATCAGTTCTATCGCCAACTTGCGCCGATGCGCTTGCGCATTCGTCCGAAGATCCGTGAAGGCGACTGGGTGGTGATGCAGATCGATCACGAAGCGCGCGGCTCGCAACTGCTACCGCTCATGGTGAAGTACCAGATACAGCGACTGCGCATCGAGGGCCACGAGGACTTCGATGGCGATGTTTTCGCAAAGCTCTGGGCTGACCTGCAGCCGGGCAATCCGATAGAGTGGGAACCCACACGATTGTCGGTCAGCGGGCGACACACCGTAGAATGCGATATCCATCAGGGGATTTTCGACGAATCCGTCGAGGCGATTAGCACGGCACCGCGCTGGTCACAGGTATTGCGCCTCACCGGTGAAGTTGACGTCGTTCCGTTTGACGATCCGGATCCAGTTAAGGGCGTGAAGAATGAAGCGCTGGACGCGCGCGTTCAGGAAGCCGTGCACGTCAGCGGAGCGATCCGCATCCGAGACGCTACCGGTGATTGCCTCTCACCATCAGTATCGATCGACGCAGGAATCCCTTGCTGCCTTGCTTTTGACGTGTTCGCCGAAATCGACGGCCGAGAAATTCAGATCGGTACCGATGGCTTTGAGCCTGCGGGCAAAGGGCGACTTGGCCGTTGGCCAGTACGTGACGGTAACTGGCTTCAACAGTTGCCCACATCCGTCACGCTGCGCTTCACCGGCAGCCGCGATGCGGCGGGCTTGACGCTTTCCTGCTTCGAGTTCTGGGACGGAACGCTCCGGTTCGAAGACGTTCGCGTGCACGATTTGTTCTACAACCCTGCGTCGGGCTTGGGCCCCGTTCCGACGTTGGCAACTGAAAAGGATAGTCACTGATCGCCCGCCATGTCGGGCACTTTTGAGGACCTGGTCGAGTATGCGACGCCCACTGTCAGCAGGAATGCGACTACTCATAGCAACCGTCGTATTCGCCATCCCGGACTACGCCTGCCACAAGTACGTCTCACGGCACGTCGGCCTCGGGATCATGCTGCTAGGTGAGCGCCTTGGAGTGGTGCAGCGCGCGCCGCCGGCTAACTACGGTGGCCTGACCATCAGTTATTCGCCGAGCCAAACTTTCGTCGCGGTACCGAAATGGTTCATTGAAGTACGGTGGCTGCTCACGTTGACGATTCTCGCGCTCCCGGGGTTGTGGCTCGCTCTGTTCGTTTATCACCGGCTCGGATTTCGAAATACTGTACTCGGTGCGCGTTGCCAGATTTGCGGCTATGACCTCACCGGCAACATTTCCGGTGTCTGCCCGGAATGCGGTGTTCATACGTGATTCGAAAGGGCACAAAGCTCGTGGTGCTGCTGGTTACGATGGTTACGGGCCTCGTCGCGCTCACCAGCGTTTGGCACGATCAGCATCTGGACCTTTGCGATCACCAGCGCTGGCTGTACATGCTCGTGCGTCGCGGGCACCTCACGCTAAGTTACGCCGCCCACGACGGTCCTCCGGTATTCCCGGCCGGACCCGGAAGCTGCACGGAACGGCTTACTGCGGGCTCGTTCCGCGCCGCGTGGATGTACAGCCTCGGTCGCAACGCGGCTTGGAATGTGGCGAACCGCTACAACTTCGCTCAGGCAAAGTTCAATCAAAGCGCTGCTCCAGCGCTCCGCGAACTGACTGCGTCGGAGCTTGATGACGCCGTGGGTCCAGGGCCGTTCCTCATCGCGTCCAGCGGCAAGGTCACGCGTGATACCATCATGCGCATGCCGTTCTGGCTGCTGCCGGCCGTCCTTGGCGTCCTGTGCGCGCTGAATTGCGCGCGCCGCCCGCTTCGCAGGTACCGCCGACGTGTGCACGGCCAGTGCCCGTCGTGCGGCTACGACCTCACCGGCAATGTGTCCGGCGTATGCCCCGAATGCGGAGCACCGGCCAAAGTATGAAACTCCTGGTGCGCGGAAAACTGGACACGTTTTTCTTGTGCTTGTGCCTCGGCATAACTTATCAAGTCTTGTGCCGCTGCACGGCGCTTTGCTTGATCTTCTTCGTACCAATTTCGCCGGCGGGCCGGCGCTACTTCATTGGGGAAACGCTCAGCACCGTACCGCTTTGCGTCGTCTATGGCATCCCGACCGGCGTGGTCTGGTCGTTGTTCGCCGTGCCGCTGCTGCGCCGTGGGCCGCTGGATCGGGCAGCTCGTGTGCTTGTGCCGGTTGCGGCCGGACTTGCGCTCGTCACGACGGCGATCGGGCTCTTTGCGCTCGTTGGCAATCCGTTCGCTCCGACCATTACCTGGGTGATTCGGAATGCCGCGTTCGTTGTGGCATGCTTGTTTCCATGGCACAAGGTGCCTGGCACTCCTGCATGGCTCTGTCGCGAATGCGGCGGGCGCGTGCTTGCGAGCGGCATCTGCTCGCACTGCGGCGATGGCCTCCTGTACGAGCGGCGCGCGGTCCAATGCCGGCTGCTCGGAGGGGCTGGCCTCACCATCGCGGCCGGTCTCCTGTTAGTTGGCGTGGCAACCCGCGAGGGATCGTGTGGCCTTGATAACGTCCCTGGCATGTTGGCGTCGGGCAGGGAACGGTCTTCGCGACGAACGGATGGGGCACCAGTTGGTACTTTCTGGCGCGCGACCGCTTCTATCCCATGGTGGGATTGATCTGGTGGCCGGTTGTCGCCGGCGATGTTGTGGCGGTGCCTTTATGGATGGTTATTCCGGTGATCGCGGTCCCCTCCTGGCGCCTCTGGCGCCGCGGCCGCCGGCCTCCACCGGGTCATTGTTCGCGCTGCGGGTACAATCTCACGGGCAATAGCTCCGGTGTTTGCCCGGAATGCGGTCAGCCCGCGTGAACGGCGTCGATGCTCGGTTGGGATAACGCGGAACTGCCACCATGCAACGCCTCTCTCGATTAGGACGCGTGCTCTGCTGGGCCGCTCTGGCGTGCAGCGTTCTAATCATCGCAGCCGGCGTAGCGAACCTTCGCTGGGGGTTCGCGGTCGGATACGATCCTCCGGGCTGGATGGGAGTGAATTTCGGTGCGCTGGGCATCGTCAGCGATCCAAGCGGGCGCGGGGGCAGCCCCGGGTTCATTTGCACGATCACTTCGTTTCAGAGTTGGCCCCGAACCGCGCTGTTTTGGCGCCAGGACGCGATCTGGCCGCGTTGCGATTTGGGGGCCTTGCAATCTGCTATCTTCATCCCGCTCTGGATTCTGGCCGCACTGCTCGCCGGTCCCGCTGTTTGGGCGCTGCATCGTGACCGTCCGGCCAAACCGGGTTGCTGTCGGCGCTGCGGGTACGATCTGACCGGCAACATTTCGGGTGTATGTCCAGAGTGTGGGATGCGCGCCGAGGGCTCGCCGAGACGCCCGACGGCGAGCGTTGCCAGCCTGCTGACCATTGCACTGCTGCTGATTGGCGGCGCCTCGGCATTCACCATATGGATCGGCAGCAGCGAACCAATGATCGGATATTGCGGCATCTACGTGGTTGCTATTAGCTCGGCGATCTTCACGCTCGCGGCCGGGCGTCACCTGGCGCGCCGTTCCCATAGTCGTTAACCCGGCTATAGGGCCGGCGCCGCCGATTCAATGTGTGTTTCGCCAACCACATTCGTCCGCCCCTTCGGGGGCGGGATTTCTGCGCGAAAGGTGCTCATCGCAGCCGCTTATTGCCAGAAAAGCGGTTACAATCGCAGGTGGATATGTCGGGAGTTTGTCTGAAATGCGCCGCAAACGAGTAGGCATTCGGCGGGCCTTCATGCCAAAGCCGCCATCAGTGGGCGCGCTCGCGGTGCTGTTCGCGTTCATGCTCCTCTTCCGGTGCCGCACGGACGCCCTGACAATGATGCGCAGCTCGACGCTGGCGGCGATCTTCATCCCGCTTTCGATTATCCTGGTGCTCATCGCGATCCCGAGCCTGACGGCCTGGCGAAGGTCACGCCTGCCACAGCCCGGCTTCTGCGCGCGCTGCGGATACAATCTTACGGGCAACACTTCCGGGGTTTGCCCAGAATGCGGACATCAGGCCATCGAAGGGGTGTGAGCTATCCATGCCTCTGCCATCAGCTCAAGTTCTGGCGTGGCTCCATCCGTTCCTGGT
>DASXUA010000284.1:0-3009 GCA_036505095.1 Phycisphaerae bacterium | reverse complement strand
TCGCGCATGAAGTGCCGGCACAAGATGCTCTCGGAGTACTTCGGGCAAGCGTACGAGCGCTCGAATTGTGAGGCATGCGACGTATGCCTGGACGAGATGGAGAGCATGCCGGATGCGACCGTGACTGCTCAAAAGATCCTCTCGTGCGTCGCGCGGATGCAGGAGCGCTTCGGCGCGATGCACGTGGTCGACGTGCTGCTGGGAGCCGACACGGAGCGTGTTCGCCAGTGCGGACACAGCAAGCTCAGCACGTATGGGCTCTTGAAGGACAGCGATAAGAAGACGCTCACGAACCTGGTGTATCAAATGATCGACCAGGGATTGCTGGAGCGCACGGACGACGAGTTTCCGGTTCTCAAGCTGAACGCGGCGTCGTGGGAGGTGCTGCGCGGGACGCGGGGCGTGCGGCTGATCCAGCCGAAAGCCTCGGGGGTCAAGCGAACGAAAATCGAAGAAGTCGAGTGGCAGGGCGTGGATCGCGGCCTTTTCGAGAGCTTGCGCGCGCTGCGCCGCATGATCGCCACGGAGCGCAGCGTGCCGGCGTATGTGGTGTTCGGGGACGCCACGCTGCGCGAAATGGCGCGCGTTCGGCCGGGCACGCTGCGGACCCTCCTCAACATTCGCGGTGTCGGGCAGCGCAAGGTCGAAGAGTTGGGCGAGCGCTTCGTGCAGCACATGGTGGCGTATTGCCGCGAGCATAACTTGCAGACGGATGCGGCGGCCGGCAGCCGACCCATCACTCCGCCACCGGTCGCACGGCTGACCAGCTCACAGCGGGCGGCTTTCGAGTTATTCGCCCAAGGCAAGCAGATCGAGGAAGTGATGCAAGCCTTGGATCGGGCGCGCAGCACGACCGTGCAGTACCTGGTCGACTACATCCAAAGCCGGAAGCCGCAGCGCATCGATCATTGGGTCGCCGAAGCCACCTACCGCCGGGTGGCCGCGGCGGCCGCGCAGCTCGGCACCGGGCCACTCAAGCCGATCTTCGACAGCCTCGCTGGCAAGATTCCATACGACACGATCAAACTGGTCGTGCGGCATCTGGAGGTGCGGGAGTAGACGCGCGTATTGTTCGAGCATAATTGAAATATGCGCAGGCCATTCAGAGGTTATCGGCAGCGCAAGCCGTCCCTAAGCATCGAGCAGATTCTAAGGTGGGCCGATGCGCATCATCGCCAAACCGGGCGCTGGCCCAGCGAGTCCTCCGGCGCGGTGCGTGACGCGCCCGGTGAGAAGTGGGTCAACCTCCGTGTGTCCCTGGCACGCGGTCAGCGCGGGCTTCCGGGAGGTTCGTCACTGGCCCGGTTACTCGCCGAACGGCGAGGCGTCCGCAACCGCATGGATTTGCCCGCCCTGAGCGAAGCGAAAGTCTTAGCGTGGGCCGATGATCATCTCCGCCGTACGCGCGACTGGCCGCACGCCGGCTCAGGTCGGGTGCTCGGCGCGCCCGGGGAAGTATGGAGCTCGGTTGATGCCAGTCTCAAGCAAGGCCATCGCGGGCTGCCGGGCGGGACGTCGCTGGCCCGGCTGCTGGTGGAAAAGCGCGGCGTAGCCAATCCGCAGTTCCAGCCGCCGCTGACGATCAACAAGATTCTGGCCTGGGCCGATGCACACCGTCAGCGTACCGGGCGCTGGCCAAAGCGCAACTCAGGCGCCGTCAGCACAGCGCGCGGCGAAACCTGGATGGCCGTGGACCACTGCCTATTACGCGGCAGTCGCGGCCTGCCCGGTGGATCGTCGTTGGCGCGCCTTTTGGCCAATCGTCGCGGCGTTCCAAACCCGATGGATCTGCCGCGGCTGACGCACGAACGGATTCTGGCCTGGGCGGATCGCCACGTCCGCCGCACCGGGCGCTGGCCGAACCTGAACTCGGGCGCGGTCAGCGGCGCGCCGGGCGAACGATGGAGCGCGATTCACACCAGCCTGCAGCAGGGGCATCGCGGCTTGGCCGGCGGTTCGTCGCTGGCCCGCTTGCTGGCGGCGCGGCGCGGGGTTCGCAATATCAAAGCCCTGCCGCGGCTGAGCATCCACAAGATTCTGGCGTGGGCGGATAGCCATCATCGGCGCACGGGAACCTGGCCGCAGCACGATGCGGGAACGGTGTTGTACGCGCCCGGCGAGAGCTGGGTGAACGTGGATGCGATGCTGCGGGTTGGCGGGCGCGGCCTGAAGCGCGGATCCTCTCTGGCCCGACTGCTCACGAAGCATCGCGGCGTCCGCAATTCGAAGTACCCGCCGCAGTTGACCATCCGGCAGATCATGGCTTGGGCGAAAGCCCATCGCCGTCGTACGGGAGCGTGGCCCTCAGCCCGAGCCGAGCCCGTTCGGGATGCGCCCGGCGAGACGTGGTTCAATCTGGATCAGGCCCTGCGCAAAGGGCACCGCGGCCTGCCGGGTGGAATCTCATTGGCTTTGATGCGACCGGTCGCCGGGGGCGCACCGGCTCGCGCGCGGCGCCGCATCACCAGAGGGTCAACTCGTAGCCCGTGATCGCCGTCGCGTTCCGTCCGAGCTTGTCGAGCAGGCCGCAGACCCTTATCGTTCCCGGCACCATGGCGAGCGATGCCGCATTCCGCCGGCCGCATCCCTTCTGGGATCGCTCGATCCGCTTCCTGCTGCAACACCCGGAGCACGCTAAAACGATCGTCACCTTTTGCCATCCCGAGTTGGCCGAGCAACTCGACTTCGGTCGGCTCGAGTGGTTGAAACGCTCCTTCATCGACGAGGAGTATCGGCAGCGCGAGGCGGATTTGGTGCTGCGTGTGCCATACCGCGACGTCGCGGGCGACCGCGAGGTGATCGTTTACCTGCTGCTGGAGCATCAGTCGGGCGTGGATGTCTGGATGCCGTTCCGCCTGGCGCGCTACATGATCTCGCTCTGGAACGATCTGCATCACCAGCGCGGCGGGGAACCTCGGCTGCCACCGGTGATTCCCATCGTCTTCTATACGGGCAGGGAGCCCTGGAAGGCATCGCTTGACTTTCGCGACCTGATTGACGGACCGCCTG
>DASXUA010000283.1:0-4207 GCA_036505095.1 Phycisphaerae bacterium | reverse complement strand
TATTACATGACCCAAAAGCAGAAGGTTGCCTGAACCAGGGCATTAAGAGATCTGTTGACAATCTCTCAAAACTCACGGGTGCAGCGGCGCGACCGCGCAGCGGGCCGCCGCGGAACCCGTGGACCGAATCCCTCGATATTTTGTTCTCGCCCCGTGAGGGGCGAAGGAAACCGCGGATCGACAAGAGGCCCGCGCATACCCGGCACCTACACGCGGCGCGCGTTTCCTCCGTCCCTCCGGGGCGGCCAAAAAATGAATAACGTTTCGATCCCACGGGTTCCGCTGGTGCGGGCTGCGCCGCGCACAGCGCTTCACCCGTGGCGACATTCCACGGCCCCTCCGGGGCCGCGGCGCAGGGTGCATCCCATTCTTTGAGTGGCTGGCGTCGTGGCGGTGCCCGCAAAGCTGGGCACACCCCCGTTCAACGCAAAGGCTGTCGTTGTACACGGATGCACGTTGAGGTTAGAACGTACCCATGGCCGAACTGACCGAAGCCATGTTGCAGAGCATGGGGCCGGCCAAGGCCCTGGCGATCGCGGTCTATGGCGAATCCGTCGCGGCCTATCGCTACAAAGTCCTGGCCGAGAAGGCCCTCACCGCCGCGCACAGCAAGCTCTTCAATGAGATGGCCGAGGAGGAGAGCGGGCATCGCGACCTCGTTCAGAATCTAATGCGGCAGCATTTCGGCGACGTGGATTTCGTGCTCACGCCGGCCGACAAGGAACTGGTCACGGTCGGCACGCGCACCTTCGAGGTGACCGATCACGCCTCGTTCGAAAAAGCAATGCAACTGATGTACGACTCCGAGCGCCGCACCGGCAACTACTACCGCACGCTGCACCGCTTCTTGGCCAGCCACGAATTGGCCCCGTTGCTCAAATCCATGGCTGCGGAATGCTTCGAGCACGCCGGCCGGCTGCGCGACATTAAGCCGCCGGACCACAGCGAGCCGTGAGCGCGCAAAGAGAGTGTCGCGACGGGACCTCCGGGGGGTTCAGGGTGGGGGAACGTTTCGTCTCAATTCCGACAATCGAGCGTGCGGTAATCGTGCTGGCTTATAGTTCCCCTGCGGCGCGGCGTCTGCGCCGCGGAGGGGTGGACGGCGTGAGCGGATTCACGAGTGACTCGTAAAGCGCGAACAGATGCTCCAGGCGCTGGCGCGCGGAGGTGAAGAGCTGGCGACGATAGCAGGCGTCAACGGTGCGATCGAATCGTTCGTGGGCGCGGCGCAGGGCGGCCGGCATAGCGACGGGGTCGTATAGATCCGCGAGCGTGCACGGCACGGGTTCAGAACCTAACGCCGGGAGGAACCCGGCCCGACCGTCGCCGAATTCAACGCGCAGATCCAGAAGCTGGTGGGGCCAGTTGCTCAACTGCGGATTTCTGCTTTTCGGTCGGCTGCTGCGGCCAGGGGAAGTTGTTGTAGACGAGCTTGTTCGAATAGCGGTAATCGGACTTCAATCGACCGCAGACCTGGCGCGCCCGGGCCATGTGCATCGCCGAAGCCAGCACACCAAAGTGGTACAGCGTGGCGGATGGAACCATCAGCGCCAAATTGCTGGCGATCACCGAGGGTGGCATGAACCCGATCGGGATGTACGGGCGGCGCTCTGAAGAGACGGAGGGCACCAGCAAGTAGCGCCCGGTCGGCTGGCGAATCTCACCAAAGAGTGCCGGAATGGTGGCAAGTCTTCGGGTAGTTGGACGCGCACTGGCGGCACGGTGTCGGCGCACCTGCGCGATACGGTGCATGACCTCGGGCATGGCCCGTAGCTCGGCGGGCGAGGCATCGACCAACCACAGGCACCAGCGCGATTCGCCATTAATGAACTCGTGCGATCCCACCAGGCGGCGGATGAACTTCCTGGCGCTGGGCTGCCGGGCGAGCAGCTCCCGCCGCTCGTCATCATCCAGCAGCAGGTGGCCGCCATTGTTGGGCATGCTGCCGAAAACGATCTCGGGGACGTCGCAGACGGGCCGGGAGCGCGAAAGCACCACGACATCGCCGCCTTCGACCAAGGTAGGGGCTAATGTTGCGGACCCGGATTTCGGTTGCGTGGTCGGGATCCTGCTCGTATTCGTAGAGGCGCTTGCGTGGCACTTCCCCCATGCCGAAGCCGATGATGACTACATGGACGTGTGCCTTACCGCGCGCCTCGCTCTGCCAGGCGAAGGTGCGATGGGCGAAGTGGATCTTCACTCCACGATGAAACAGCTCATTCCAGAGTACGCCGACTTGCTCGCCCTGCGTGATCGAATTGGTGGAGACGAATGCACAGCGAACAGACGTGCCTTGCATGTACTCCGCGGCGCGCCGATACCAGCCGGTGACATAGTCGAGGACTCCCGCCTTTGACTCCTGCGAACACGAGATCCATGTCGGCCTTCTGTTGCTCCGTGGCGAACTGCTTTCCCACAAAGGGTGGATTGCCAAGGACGTACGTGCAGTCCCTGGCCGGGAGAACGTCATTCCAGTCAAGGCGGAGCGCGTTGGCTTGAATAATGTGGGGTGACCGGGTGAGCGGCGTAGTGGCCTTCTGCTGAGCGAAACGCTCGAACAATTCGTTGTTCATTTGGTGGTCCATCAGCCACATAGCCACTTCAGCAATGCGGACCGGCCATTCCTCGATCTCGATGCCATGGAACTGGCTGACATTCAGGCGCGCCTCGGCCCGAATGTCGCCTTCGGAAGGATTGTCGTCAAAGCGGGCCTGAACGACATCGAGTTCGAGCCCGCGAAGTTCGCGATAGGCAATCACGAGGAAATTGCCGCAGCCGCAGGCGGGATCGAGGAAACGCATCTCGGCGAGTTTTCGGTGAAATCTTTGGAGCGCGGCGCGGTCGTGGCGGATGGACCCGAACTCCCCGCGCAGGTCGTCAAGGAACAGCGAGCGGATCAGCTTAAGGATGTCGCGCTCGGTCGTATAGTGGGCGCCGATCTGGCGCCGCTGCCGATCCTGCATGATGTTCTGGAACAGCGAACCGAAGACGGCCGGGCTGATTCTCTCCCACCGGAAACGGCAGCACTCCAGCAGCGCGGTGCGCGTCGCGGCGTTGAAATCGGGGAAGCTGAGGCGCTCGGCGAACAATTCGCCATTGACATAGGGCAGCGAGGCGAGGTCTTCGTCGAGGTTCGCCTGGCGCTGCTCGTGCGGCTGGTTGAGCACCTCGAACAGCCGGTTGAGCTGCGCGCCGGCATCGGATCCATCTTCATGGGTGCGATTGATCACGAATTGGCTGAATGTTTCCGGCTCGAAGATGCCGGTGTCCTCGGCGAACAGGCAGAACAGGATACGGACCATGAAGCGTTGGAGGTCGTGGTTGGTGTATCCGCCGTCCTCGAGACGATCGTGGAGGTTGGCCAGCCGTTCGGTCGCTTTGAAGTTAGCCGGATCTTCCTCGGCCAGCCGGCGGGTCTCGTAACCGGCGATGAAGGCGAAATGGCGGATGTGGCGAGGCAGATCGGCAAACGGGAACTCTATAGACGGAATGGTGTCATCAGGCGCTTCCAAATCATGCAAGGCCAGGCGAGCGAAATCTGAGACCAAGATGTAGCGGGGAGCTTCCGCGGCGCGGCCATCGTTGTGCAGGTCGTGAATGTAGCCGACGGCTTCGGTATGCGCCTTCGAGAGATCGCCGCCGCGCGACTTGTGCTCGGCGATGAGCTTAGCCTTCCAGAAGAGGTCGATGAAGTTATAGCGGCCCCGCAGGTTGCGGACGGGATCCTCAAAGCTGGCAACGGTGCGGCGACGCAGGCCCAAGACCTCAAAAAACTCGTTCCAGAAGGTCTGCGCTTCGGCGCGCTCGCGGGTAGCGGAGGACCACTCTCGGGAGAAGGCGGTGGCACGTTGCCGGACCTCATTCCAGCTCAGGGGCATGGGCAGATTATAGCGGCTGTGGGAAGCGAGTGATGATTCGGCGTGCGGGCGGGCGGCGGCCCGGAGGCATCGGGCCTGGCGCTCGGTTCAGCAGCACGCAGCAGGCACGGCGCGCGCCGGACACCGGGGGTTGTCATATTTCACCACGTGATGGTGAGATTTGACAGCCTGGTCAATTTCGAGCCGGCGTTCGCCAAAATCCTGGGCGTTTGGCCGCCTTTTTTCGGGACAATTCCGCGGCGGCTGGGACGTTTGGTATGATGTGATGATGGGTTGGGAATCGAACAACTATCGGGCAGTTGCGGCGGCGGTCCTGCTGGTTTTGGGAT
>DASXUA010000282.1:0-4614 GCA_036505095.1 Phycisphaerae bacterium | reverse complement strand
CAGGCGCACTCCAGCGTGCGCGTCTGTTCGCCGCTGGCAGGGTCGATGGCAATCAGCCTGGCCCCCGTGGCGGCCCAGACGCGCTGGCCGTCATGGGTGACGCCGGCAATGTCATTGACGCCGGGGAAGGGGCCGTACTCGCGCATGATCTCGGCGGGGCGCGCCTTGGCCTCGGGTCTTTCGTTGATTGTCTTGCTGGTCATCGCTGCTCCTTGTGACGCACCGTGAATCGGCGCCGTGGAGGCAACTCTATCCAATCGGCAGCGCAGCGGGGAGTAACAAGATCGTCGTGAATCCCGCTAGCGGCGGCGCCAGCCAGCGCTGTGCCCGCGTCCGCCCGATCGAGCGCACCCGTCCGGCGGCCTCGAGCTCGGCGAGTGCCCGCTGGACGGTGCGCTGGCTCGCCCCCAGCGCCAGCGCCAGGGCGGAGGTCGACCAGGCCGCGCCATCGGAGAGCAGCGCCACCAGCGATGCCTGGTCGCCGTCAATGGGCGGCGCCAGCACGGCGACGTCGCGCTCGCCGAGCGGCCTGAGGATGAAGCCTCGCTCGGTCGCCTCGATGTGCGCCATCGCTGTGACGAGCGCGCGCAGACGGCCGATCTCGACCCTGAGGCGCGCCCTGTGCGTCTCGTCGGGACGCCGGGTGCGGAACGCGCACGCGATCAAGGCCTCCCGATCGGCAGCGCCAGGCCATGCCTCGGCCAGCGCGCGCGCCAACGCGAACAGCACCGGCCGGCGCGCCAGCGGCCGCCACGCGGCGCCGGCGCCAAGCCCGCGGCGGCAGGCATTGACCACCAGCGCGTCCGAGGCCAGGAGCGCTGAAACCTCGTCGAGGCGCAGCGCCTGCTCGCCATCGGCGGTGAGGCGCCGGGCGGCGGGACGATCGAGCGCAGCCCGCGCCTCCGCCACCTCGGCCAGCAGCGCCGGCACCTGCGCGCGATCGGCCGCCGCGTGCGCACGCGCGAGCGCCATCCGCGCCTCGCCGACGCGCAGCGAGCGCAACGCAAGTTCGGCCGTGGTCAGCTCGGCCACCGCCGCCAGCGACGGCGGCAGGCCGCGCGCATCGAGCCGTGCCAGCGCAGCCTCGGCTTCGTCGAGGCGGCCGAGCAGCAAGAGCCGGCGCGCTGCGATGAGCCGCCCCTGCAGCGCGTTGGCGCGATCGGCATGCGCCTCGAGCGTGGCCGAGGCCGCTGCCAGCGAGCGCGGCGAGCCGCCGAGGTCACGCATGGCCAGCGCCACCTCGGCCTCTGCAACGACGCAGCGGGCGCGCGCCAGCTCCTCGTGGGCGCCAAAGCCACGGGCAGCGCGCCGAAGGAGTTCGCGGGCGCGCGGGTGCTCACCGAGCTGGGCCATGGCGATGCCGCGCAGGGCCAGCGCCGGCGGGTCGTCACGCAGGGCGACCCGTTTGAGGGCGCCGAGCGCGTCGCCGGCGACAAGGGCGCGCGCAGATGCGGCGATCAGGGAGTCCATGACGACAGGTTACATCACCGTGCTGATGTCGCGCCTCACTTGTGACTTCCCGGGCGCTTGCGTGCGCGGCCAAAGATCGGATCGGAGTTGAACATGCAGCCTCGGCTTCGACCGCGACCGAGACATGGAGCGTCTGCTTTTGGCGGTCGAATCCGAGGCGCTCGATGGCGGCTCCGGGCCCGATGCAGACGGCGACGACCGGCAGGTTTGCGGCACCCAAAAGGGCAGAATCTCCGTTCCCCGGAAGCGGTCACCGGACAACGGCAGCAAATGGCCGATCGGTTCGTCGTGGGCAAAGCCGCCATCAAGGGAAGGGCGGCGCCGACGACCCAGCGGACTATTTCGAGGTCGGCGCGGATCAGCTGATCCGGCCTGGCTGGCGGCCAGATCCCAAGGCGTTCAGGGTTCCGGTATCGCCGGCTCTGCCGGCGGGCTGGGAAGCAGGGAGGCAGCCTGGGTCGAGTGCCAGCTTGTTCCGCGGCGGGCAGGCTGTTGCTGTCGGTCCCGGGTCAGGCCTCAGCCCCGCAACCCGCCCCCGTCAACCTGGGGACTGGGCGAACGCCGCGGCATGTCCCGGCTTGCGCAGCATCTTGTCCACGTCCCCAGCATGCAGTTCTTCCAGGTGGATCATCTGGCGGGCGTATTCTTCCAGCGCGACGGAGCGATGCTCCACCAGTGTCAATAGCTCGCGGTACAGCTTCAAGGCGCCCGTCTCGGCTTCCAGTGACTCGCGCAGGATCGCGGCGATATCAAAGGTGTGGCTGTCCAGCAGCTTGCCGATCGCAAGCGACGGATAGGCGCCGAGCGTGGTGATCCATTCCCCGGCTTGCTGGGCGTGCAGCAGCGATTCAGTGGCCTGTTCACGCAACCAGGCGACAATTGGAATACGGCCGAACCCGAATACCAGCAATGAATAGTGGGTGTAGCGGACGACGCCGGCGAGCTCGGCTTCGAGTATCCGGTTCAGCACGCCAACGACTTGATCTTTTTCAATCTCCGACATGATTCGTCCTTCCTAAAGCTCTTTCAATACGAATAGGAAATTCAACCATCTCAAGCGAAGTATCGTACCGTGGGCTGATTTGGCAAGCAACGTTTTGCATATTCTGGAGCCGAGTTTGGCAGGTCCGCTTGCGGTTACCCATATGGGCCGCTGCAGGTCGCTACCCAACGTATCGAGCGGCTACATATTTCCGCAGAGTTGGCACATAGTTGAGAGGCCTCATAGAGAACATTCCGTCTCGCCAATAAGGCCGGCACAGTCGGGCTACCGGGCCCAGGGCGGGGGCGAGGGTCACTAGTTCTCGAACAGGCCCCCGACGTTCAAAATCTCGTAAGCAATTTCAGGCCGCTGCTCCAAACTGCGCTTGATTGCTGCCGGTATGGCCTGGCGCGTCTTTCGGCACAGGCCGGGCTGCTCATGCACCAGGATCGTGATTCCGCGGAGGCTGCGGACTACGTTGGGGCTGGTGCTGATGCTCAGCCGGATGCCGACCTGCTGTTCCATCCGCTCTTCCATATGCCGCAGATCGCTGAGGCTGCTTAAGTTTTCCAGCCGGTGCAACAGGCGTTTCTCATCCTCGCGGGTCAGGCGTAACACGCGCAGGTCGCCACCAGGGTTCTCCAGCAGCGCATCGCGCCCGCAGTTGCAGGCGCCGGGCGGGCATTCGGTGCGTATAGGGAAGGGGGGCAGAGTAGCAGTCATGGGCATTGCCATCCTTTGTCTCGGGCTGAGATGGCAGTTTGAGCGATCATAGTCAGACTTGGATACCCCATCCGCTGAAAGCTTTTTGACTTTGCCTCTGTCGGGTATAGCTCTTAAAATTAGCTCACCGACTACGCGGCCTTTTTGAGCTGTGCCACGTACCAGCGTTGTTCGTATTGCATGGTCGGCTACCACTGCACAACCGGACGCATGCAATACATCCTTCAAGGTCCGCACCGGGCCGGGTGCTGCCCGTCAATCAATTTTGATCAATGGCTCCAGGCGGCCAGGAGCAGGCAATCGCCAGCGTCCGCAGGCTGACTACGCCGGGTGCTCAATGCAGCGCAAGAACCGGATTGATCGCACCCCGATCCCGTTGCTTCCCGACCTGCACCGCGTGGCCGCGAGATGGTTGCGCCGCTCGTCGAATGGCGACGTCCTCGTATCCTCGCTGCTGTTTGCCCCGTACCAGCGTCGGCTGACAGCCTGACGACGCCGGCGCCACCGTGCGCTTGCGTCGCTCTGAATTCGGAGGTTAAATTGCGGTCTGACGATCTTTTCGGAGAATCAGATGGAACGTCCGTTTCGCGAGGCGCCGCAGCGCTTTGTCATCAGCCACTACAACGAGGCCGACTTCAAGACCGGTGGCCTGCGGGACTACTCGGCTTACCGCGATCTGGGCGTCGCGGCTGCGACCAATGGATTGGCTAAAGCACATGTGATCCGCATGATCGCGCCGTTCCGCACCGAACTCAGCCTGCGACATCACCACAATGTGCAGTTCCAGCTGGTCTACTGCCTGAAGGGCTGGTTCCAGACAGACTTCGAGGGTATCGGACCGCAGCGGCTGGTCGCCGGGTCGTGCTGGATCCAGCCCCCCAGCATCCGCCACACGGTCGTCGGCTGGTCGGACGACTGCGAGCTCCTCGAGATCCTCATTCCCGCTGAACACGAAACCATCAACGATCCATGAAGCCCCAGCGCTGAGTTGCGCGACCGCTTCGCGCAGAGCGCTCCTGAGCTGCGAGCGCCTGGATCGTGTCGTTTTCGGCTGCTGGCAACTCATCGCCTGAACGGCCGCTGGCAGTATTGACCTGCCCGTTGATGCACACGCTCGGATGACTGGAGTTGGTCGGTAGCTCAAATTCATTATTCGAACCTGAGTGACTGCACGCGCTGCAACTTGTCATTCACTTCTTTCCGGTGACTGACGGTAACGGGCCCAAACCGGCCACCCGCCTTCTCCCAAGCAGACGGTCCCATTAATCAGAGATTGGCCACCAGGATCGCGTGTTGCGGGCTCTTGCGGGCAGGTTTCGTCGATCAGGGCAAATCCAGGATAACGTTGCCCACCACTTTCCCGCCTTCAACGGCTTCGTGTGCGCCAGCAATATCATCCAGTGCAAAGCGGGCGCCGATCGTGTGCGATAGCCGCCCAT
>DASXUA010000281.1:0-2348 GCA_036505095.1 Phycisphaerae bacterium | reverse complement strand
GCCGAGTCGATCGCCACGCGCACCTCGGCCGCGGCCGCATCGGCACGCGTCATCTCGCGCGCCTCGTCGCGGACCCCAGCTTCGCGCGCGTTCCGATGATTCTGGAAACGCCCAAAGGCCCAGGCCCCAAGGATACCGACTGGGATGAGATGAACCTCAACAAGCTCCGCCGCATGCTGGTCCCGCGCCCCCTGAGAGTGTGAATCACCTGGAACCACCGCCTAACCATGTCTGGACGGCATGAAGCCCGGGCGCGTCTCATTGACGCGCGCGGTCCGATTCGGTTAGAATGCGGCACCGTTGTAGCAGCGGGCTCGCATTCTCGACTCGCGAGCCACACGATGTGACGCGCCGTAGCGGCATTCCGGTCCACGGCTCGAACGCACCTCAGCCGGCATCGGGTTCGGGTTGCCGAACGAACTGCCATCTGAAGCAAAGGAGGGCTCCCATGTCTCGAACGCGCGGAGTGTTTTGCGGAATCGCGGGTCTCGTGGGCGCGTTGGCAACGCCCGCGGGCTGGGCGGCACCATTCACGCCTGGAAACCTCGTCGTCGCACAGGTCGGAGACGGCTCGTCCGCGCTGCAGGCGCGCAAGGCGGCGCTGGCGGGTCAGCCTGTGGACCAGCCCGAGGGCCCTGGTCCGGGGTCGAACTGCTGCTTCGCGCATGCGGGCGTCGGTTGCGACGACGCCGCTTGCCAGGCGATCGTGTGCGGGGCAGATTCGTTCTGCTGCAACACGTCTTGGGATTCCATCTGCGCCGGTGAGGCGCAGGCGATGTGTGGGGCGCTGTGCGGTGGCGGCGGTGGACCGCCGGCCAACGACAACTGCGCGGATCGCATCGCTGTGGGCAACGGCTCGACGCCGTTCAGCACGGTCGGAGCCACCACCGACGGGCCGAGCCTGTGCGGAGCTTTGGGCAACGACATCTGGTACAACTACACGGCACCGGGCACCGGCTCGTTGACCGTGACCACCTGCGGCAGCACTTATGACACGGCGATCGCCGTGTATGATGGCTGCACGTGCCCGCCGGGTACGAACCTCGCCTGCAACGATGACTCGTGCGGGTTGCAGTCGAGTGTGACGCTCGCCGTCACTTCCGGCATGTGCTACCTGATCCAGGTCGGCGGCTTCGCCAGCTCGACTGGTTCCGGCACCCTGAACATCATGGGTCCGGCCGGTCCGCCGCCGAGCATTGCCAGCTCTAACCCGCCGAACGGGTTGCTGGATTCGTTGCAGCCCAACCCGGCGCCGTGCGCGATGTGCACGCTCAGCCAGGGTGTGGGTGCGGCCGGCACACCGGTCGAAGGCACCGTGCAGTATGCTCCGATCCGGGTGACGTTCACCAGCGCGCCGACCACAACGCCGTCCACGTGCAACACGACGCTGTGCTGCACGGGTGGGAGTTGCCCGACCATCACCCGCATCACGATGGTCAACTCCACCACGTTCGACGTCAGCCTGAGCGGCGCGATTCCGCCACTACAGTGCTCGACCCTCGAGTTCTCGGGCGGTCAGTTCGTGCAGTGGATTTCGCACCCGGCGAACATCAACGGGGACGGCTTCTCCAACACGCAGGATCTGTTGGCGATCGTCCAGGCGTTGAACAACGGCACGGCCAATCTGCCGGCGAACCTGCATCAGTACGATGTGAACCGTAGCGGCGCTACCAACACGCAGGACTTGCTGCGTGAAGTGCAGTTGCTGAACGGGACGCAGACGCTGCAGGTGTACAACGGCAGCACGCACGCGGCCTGCCCGCCGGCCACGGCCTGCCAGCCGCTTTCGGTGCCGTGCCCCGTCTCAAACTACGCGCCCGGGACGATCTCGACGCCACCGGCCGTTCCGACCGGCTGCCCCAACCCCGGCGGAAGCTCATGCCCCTGCACCGCCTGCCGCGGCGACGATAACGTCAGCGGCTCCGTGCATCCGTTCAGCGGCGAGGTCGTGTATCGCAGCGGCGATCTGGCCATCGACGGCCGCTGCCTGGATTTCGGCTGGTCGCGCTCCTATGGCAGCATAACGGGGCCGGACAGCGCCCAGGGTTCCGGCTGGGATTCTTCGTACAACCTTCGCGTCGTGCCGCAGGGCAGCGGCTTTGCCGTCATGGACGGCGACACACGGCATGATGTGTACAGCACGCCGCCAGGTGGCGGGCCCATGACCTCGCCACAGTTCTTCCGCGTGCTGACGCAGAACCCCGACGGCACCTTCACGCTCACGTTCCCCGATAGCGGGCGGTGGCGCTTCCATACGCTGGATGGCTCGCCCGCGGCCGGCAAGGCCATTTCGAGCGTGGATCGCGATGGGAACGCCATTACGTTTGATTATGACGCCAGCGGTCGAC
>DASXUA010000280.1:0-9083 GCA_036505095.1 Phycisphaerae bacterium | reverse complement strand
ATCGAGGCCTTCCGGATCATTCTTTCCGATCCGAAGGTCAAAGGCATTCTGGTGAACATCTTTGGTGGGATCGCCAAATGCGACACCATCGCCGAAGCGTTGGTTTCGGCCGCCAAAGAGATCGGCTTCCGCGTTCCGGTGGATGTCCGGCTGGAGGGCACCAACGTCGAGCAAGCCCGGGAAATCCTCAAGCAAGCGGCCATTCCCGTGCTGATTCCGGCGGACGATCTGACGGATGCCGCCCAAAAAGTCTGCGCGCGCGTGGCGTGATCACCGGCCGGTGGGGCAAATTATTTTCGAGCATTCGCTCACACCGGAAGGCGAGGTCATCCGGGCTGGCGATAGCCGAACCGAAACTTATCGACGTATGCGGCCATCGGTAAGGGGCGCGGGATCGGCTGAGGTGGCCGGAACGCAGTCTCACCAGAAAAATTTAGCGCTCCGGGCTACGGACTTGCAACGCTCCACGGTGGAACCGAATGACCCAGCCGATGGGTCCGGTAGTAGCCCGTGGAAATCTGTTAGACGGAAGCGCAATGCATGAGCGCGCAACTACGGTCCATCCTGCTCGTGGAGGACAATCCGCTCGACCTCGAGTTGACTTTACACGAGTTGGCACAGTATCGCTTGGTGAATGAGGTGATCATCGCGCGCGACGGTCAGGAGGCCCTTGATTACCTGCATCGACGGGGGCAGTTCGTGCTGCGCCGGGTGGAGCTTCCCGCGGTGGTGCTGCTCGACTTGAAGCTGCCGAAAATCGACGGCCTGCAAGTGCTCGCTGAAATGAAATCCGACCCGGCGCTGGTGGAGGTGCCAGTCGTGGTGCTGACCACCACCCAAAACGGCCCGGACATGAAACGCTGCCGGGCGCTGGGAGTGCAGGGCTATCTTCCCAAGCCGGTCAATTTTCACGAGTTGATTGATACTCTGGCGCAGCTTGGCCTGGTATTCGCCATCCAACGCGAACCGCTGCGCGCCGAAAGCTGAGCGGCGCGCTGGGCGGCGCTCAGGTCGCCGCGGCCAGACAGAGCGATCCGGGCGAATCGTGCGCTGCCTTGAGCCGACGCGTGCGCCGGCCGTCCTGCGGCGACTCGCGCTGCAGAATTTCGCCGATCAAGTGAGTCAGCCGGTCGGGACTGAAGGGCTTCGGCAGCACGTGCACTTCGGCCCGACAGCGCACGCGAAGTTCCTTGTAATCGGGCCGGCCGGTAACCAAAATGACGGCGCGGAGCTGCTGGCCAACGTCACTGTGCCCGGCCAAAGTCAGGCCATCCATCTCGGGCATATCCACGTCCGTCACCAGAATATCAATGGGCTCGGCGCGCAGCAGCTCCAGCGCCACCTTGCCATTTTCGGCGCGCACCACGGTATGCCCCTGGCGCCCGAGCCAGCGCGCCATGACACAGGTCATGTGAAGCTGGTCATCGACGGTCAGTATTCTCGCCACCGCTGGCTCCCTATCCCTTCGGCAAACGAACACTCCAAATATGAAATACGGAACGGGCGATCGCCAGCGCGTGATGCGCGATATCGCGTCCAGGTCCGCATCGCACTTCACGCGCCCGCGCGTCACGCTGGACTCTTATCGGACAACTCCGGTTCCGCCGGCGCGCCCTTAAATGACCGCGCTGGTCATGACGATGCTACCGGGGCGGCCAGAGCACTTTAGTGACCGCCGCGGTGCGCATATTCCACAATGACCTGGGCTCCGCCGCGTGATCGGTACCGGCGGGCCGCACAAAGCGCATGGCCTAAACGGCGAGAACGAATGTCCTCAGCAACAATTGTCAAACCGCCTCTCCCAGCACAGCGCGGCGCGGCGCGCCTCGAGCACTCCTTCATTCCGACGTTCAGCGAGGCGCGGCTGCGGGAAGCCATTCAGCGGGTCCGCACGCGTGAGCTGCCCGAGGACCTGCTTTATTGGGCGCGGCAATACGCCACGGTCGGGCATCGCGACATGTTCCTGTGGAAATGGGTGCTGGAAGGCATCAGCCTGACCGCTCTGCCATCGGTCGATCCGCAACTGGGCGACGCCGTCAACATCACGAAAGTGATCGGCGTCATCCTGGACGTGTTGCTGGATGACGTGGCCGATCGCTGCGGTGATCGGCGCTACCTGCACCGGCTGCTGGTGATCCCTTTCGCGGACGGGCCGGTCGACTTTGCGGAGTTCCCGGCCGAGCAGCGCGCTTACGCGGACGTCACGCAGCGCGTCTGGAACGCGATCCAGTCGCGCACCCATCAATATCCGCGCTTCGCCGAGTTCCAGGAGCAGTGGCGTTTCGATTACCAGCAGCTTCTGAACGCGATGCACTACAGCCACCTGATCAATCATGACGTGCGGCTGCTGAACGTGACGGAGCACGACCTGTACTCACCGCACAACATGCACATGATGGTCTCCGGCACCCTGGACCTGATGTGTTCTCCGGGTTTTGACGGTGCTGAGCTGGGCGCGCTGCGCGAGGCGCTCTGGCATGCGCAGTGCATGGGGCGCATCGGCAATCTCGTCACAACCTGGGAGCGGGAACTGGGCGATCGCGATTTCTCCAGCGGCGTGTTCGCACGCGCGCTGCAGACCGGCGCTCTCACGGTGCACGAGTTGCGCAGCGCCGCGCCCGAGACGCTGCGCAGCGCCGTGCACGCCAGTGACGGGGAGAACTTCTATTTGCAACGCTGGCACCAGCACCGCGACCAGATCCTGGCGCGCGCCGCGTCGGTGCGGAGCGTCGATCTGCGGGCACTGGTCGGCGGGCTCGAAAAACTGATCGAGATTCACTTGGGCAGCCGCGGACTGAAGTGAGCGCGGGGCGCGCGAGCCGGCTCGGCAGGAGCCTCGCCCTCCCCGCAGAGCCTCGGCCGCCCCAAAGGAAGGCAGCAGATGAAGACACCTGCGATCAAGAAGAGCGAACCGTTGGGCGAGGCCGACGTGATCATCATCGGCGGCGGTCCGGCCGGGTCATCCACGGCCCTGCATCTCGAACGCCTCTGCCCGGAACTCAGCCAGCGGACGCTGCTGCTCGAACGCGCGCATCACCCGCGCGAGAAGATCTGCGGCGGCGCGCTGACGCTCAATGCCGAGAGCATCATGGACGAGTTGGGCATTACCTTTGACATCCCGTCGGCACCGGTCCATCACGTGCAACTGGTGTTCGGCGCGGCGCGGCTAGACCTGCCCGAGGACGGCTGTGCCAAACGCATCGTGCGGCGCTGCGAACTCGATTCCATGCTTTTCCGCGCGGTGCGCGAGCGCGGCATCCGTACCATCCAGGACCTGCGGGTGGCGCGGGTCGTCCGTTATCCGAGTTATTTGCTGGTGCACACCAGCCAGGGACACTATCGGGCCAAGGTAGTCGTCAGCGCTGACGGGGTCAACGCGGTGCTACGCCGCACGCCCGGTTTCAATCGCGGGAAGTTGAGCCGCATCTTTGCGATCGAGACCCCGGCCGATCCGGCGCGCGAACCGGTATTCCGCAATCAAGTGCTACTGGTCGATCTGAGCTACGTCCGCGAGGGGTTGGAAGGCTACTATTGGGACTTCCCGTGTTACATCGATGGTAAGCCCTACGTCAGCCGGGGCATCGTGGCCGCCTCGAAATTCGGCAACAACCGCTACTTGCACGAAGTCCTGGCGCGGCGCGGCGTGAGCCTGGAGGGTGCGTTGCGAAAAGCCTGGCCGATCCGACATTTCAATCCGCGCGATCGCTTCTCGCAGCCGCGCATGCTGCTGGTCGGCGATGCCTTGGGCAGCGATCCGCTGTTCTCCGAAGGCATCTCGCAGGCGCTGGGCGGCGGAAAGCTGGCGGCCGAGGCCATCGTGGATGCCTTTCAGCGCGACGACCTGTCGTTCTCGCGATATCGCCAGCGGGTCCTGCAGAGCCGCCTGGGCAGCGAGCTGCGCGCCTACGAGCTCGCGTCGCGGCTGCTTTATGGCCGCCACGCCGAGGTGCTGTTGTCGATGCTGCATCAGAGTGAGGAGCTGCGCAATCTGATCGGGCACAGCTATGCGGGGACGGCCAACATTCACGAGCATCTTCCGAAGCTCTCGGGCATGCTGGTGCGGCATCTGTTTCACTATACGCGCAACATGTCGAACTTCCGGACTGCGGCGAACCGTCAGGATCTCGCGGATGAGCGCGTCTTGGTGAACAGTGCCTGAGGCCGAGTCCCAGAGAGCGGGCGCAGGTCCGCCCGAGCCAGGTGATCGTCATGAAGGTGCTGCGTGCCGAATATCTGGGGTTCTGCTTCGGAGTTGAGGATGCGCTCGAATTGGCCTGCAGTACGGCCGGTGACACCCAGCGCGTTTACTCGCTCGGCCCACTGATTCACAACACTCAGGTCGTCAAAGAGCTGACCCAGGCCGGCATCCAGGTGGTGAGCCGTCCGGAAGAAATCTCCGGCGGCACCGTGGTGGTCCGCGCGCACGGAGTGACTCCGGAGGCCATGGCGGCACTGCGGGCACGCACGCCCAACGTGGTCGACGCCACCTGCGTGCTGGTGCGCCGCGCGCAGAACGCCGTCAAGCAGCTTCATGAGCAGGGCTACCGGGTGATCATCATCGGCGACGCGCAGCATCCGGAAGTGCAGGCCATGGTCGGCTTTGCGCCGGACGTGATCGTGATTGGCGAACCGCAGGATGTCGTCCGCGTGCCGCGCAGCACGCGCCTGGGGGTGGTCGGCCAGACGACGCTGGCGCAGGAGCGCTTCGCCGAGATGGTCGGCCGCATCGTGGCCCAGCCGTTCCGCGAAATCCGCGTGGTCAACACGCTATGTCTGGAGGTCGAGCGGAGAATCCAGGCGGCCAGCGACCTGTGCGCGCGTGTGGACGTCATGTTCGTGCTGGGCGGACTGCACAGCGCCAACACGCGCGAGTTGGCCCAGGTCTGCCGCGCGCGCGGCGTGCCCACCTACCACCTGGAGGACTGGTCCGGCTTTCATCCCACGTTTGCGCGCGGCTGTCGGGTGGCCGGCGTGACGGCCGGCGCGTCAACTCCGGAATCCACGATCCGCGAATTCATCGAGCATCTGGAACAATTCGAGCGAGGCGGCGCTTGTGGTGCGGGCGTCCCGCCTGCACCTGCACCCGAGTCGGCCGGGGTCCCCAATCGCGACGCATCGCGATTGGGATCCTCTGCACCACAGGCCGCCGAAGGACGCATCGACGATGCTTGAGCGCTGCATTGCCCGCCTGGGGCAGCACTACATCCTGTGGATGATGATCGTCACCCGGCTGTGCGGCCTGGTGGGCGGGGCGCTGGTGGTCTATTACGTGCGCCTCACGCTGGAACTCTCCGGAGCACTGCAATATCACTGGAACCTGATCGCCACGGTGGTGGTGCTGGTGGCGGTCACGACCACCGTGCTGCTGGCGCTGGCCGAAACCCGCGCGCTGCGCACCGTGCTGCGCTGCCTGCACCTGGGCCGTCCGTTTCCGGTGGAGCTGGGGCGCCAGGCCGGCCGCGAAGCGGTGGCCTTCCCGGTGCGGCATCACCTGCGCGAAGCGCTGGTCGTGCCGCTGTGCTGCCTGCCACCGGTCTACCTTTATCTGCCCTGGGCGGCCGGGGCGCAGCCCATTGTGCTGGCGCACATCACCATTGCGGCCCTGATGGGCGTGGCCACAGCCGTGTCGATGACTTATTTCGTCATCGATCGCCTGATGCGGCCGGTCATCCGTCATCTGATCGTCTACGGCGTCGACATTGACTACAACAACCTGCGGACCAGCCGCATCTTCAACCAGATGCTGTTCTCTTTCACCCTGACGGTGGTGATCACCGCGCTGATGATCGCCACCCTGGCCACCCAGAAAGCCAGCAACCTGCGCGATGCCCCCGGCCAGCTCGATCAAGTCGTCCAGAGCCTGCGCGTCCAGACCATGGCGATTTCCGGCTGCGCCGTGCTGGTAGCGATGATCATGTCCACGCTGCTGGCCCGCTCGGTGAGCGTTCCGGTGCAGGAGATGGTCCGCGCCATGCGCCGCATCGAGGGCGGCTACCTGGGCGAGCGTATCTCGGCCATCTCCACCAATGAAATTGGCATGCTGGGACGCAGCTTCAACCGTATGGTGGAGCGGCTGGAGCAAAATCAAAACGTCATCCGCGACCTGAACGCCGGCCTGGAACGGAAAGTCCAACAACGCACGCGCGAGCTGGAAGTCAGCAAGCGCGAGTTGCAGAAATCCTACGAGCAGCTCAAGGAGCACGATCGTCTGAAGACCGAGTTCTTCTCGAACGTCAGTCATGAGCTGCGCACGCCGCTGACGTTGATCCTAGCACCCGTCGAGAGCCTGCTGGAGGGGGGCCTGGGCTCGCTGACCGGGGCCCAGATGGAATCGCTGCACGTGATCCACCGGAACAGCCTGCGGCTAGTGAACCTGATCAACGACCTGCTCGATAGCGCCAAGCTGGATGCCGGACGCGCGACGTTATGTGCAGTCAGCACTAAGCTCAATGAGTTGGTGGACGAGTTGATCGCGTCGGGCATGCCGCTGGCGGCGGAGCGGGGCATCGAACTGTCAGAGGCCTGCGACCCGGAACTGCCGGCCGTGATGCTCGACCGCGACAAGATCGAGCGGGTCCTGATCAATCTACTCTCGAACGCTCTGAAATTCACACCGCGCGGCGGGCGCGTGCAGGTCTCGACGGCGGCGCGCGACGAGCGCGTGCTGATCCGTGTGCAAGATAGCGGCATCGGCATCGCCCCCGAGCACCACGCGCGCATCTACGAGCGTTTCGTGCAGGTGGATGGTTCACCCTCGCGCGTGTTTGAAGGCACCGGGCTGGGCCTGCCTTTGGCGCGTCAACTGGTCGAACTGCACGGCGGCCGGATCGAATTGGAAAGCCGGCTGGGCGCGGGCGCCTGCTTTACGGTGTGCTTGCCACTAAAGCCGGCCGCCGAGCCGGTCGAGGCGGTTCCCCGCCCGCTAAGTCGCTATCGGCATTCAGGCCTGGGCCTGCCCACGCCGGAACCCGCGGCCAAGCCGCCGCCGGCGCTGGCGCGCAGCGGTGAGACCGTCCTGATTGTTGATGATTCGCCCGAAGTCCTGGCGGTGCTGACCACGGTTTTGGCGCCGGAGTATCACGTGCTCGAGGCAGCGGATGGGCGCGGTGCGCTGCAGAAGGCCATCGAGCACCAGCCCGACTTGATCATCGCGGACGTGATGATGCCCGTCATGGACGGTCACGAACTCTTTCAGCGTCTGCGCAACGACAGCCGCACGGCGTGCATACCGTTCATGATGCTCACCGCCAAGGCCGAGCTGGCCGACAAGATCGAGGGGCTGGAGCAAGGCGCGGCCGATTACCTCGTCAAGCCCTTCAATCCGCGCGAGCTGCGCGCGCGGGTGCGCTCGCTGCTGAACTTGCGGAAGCTCGACCGCCAACTGCAGAAACGTAACGCGGATCTGGAGCAGGCGCTGGCGGCCCTCAAACTCGCGCAGGACCGGCTGGTGCACACCGAGAAGATGACCTCGCTCGGCGAACTGGTGGCCGGCATTGCCCACGAGATCAACAATTCCATCAATACGGTCTACAACGGGATTATTCCGCTGCGCCAGAAGATCGAAAAGCTGAACGCGGAGATCTGTGGTCCGGCCCCGGAAGGCGCGCCCCTCGCGGCCTCCGCGGGAATGAAGGCTTCCTTCTCGACCGTGCTGAAGTTGGCGCACGTGGTCGAGAGCGGCGCGCGGCGCACCACGGACATCGTCACTGATCTGAAGCGCTTTGCCCATCCCGGGCGCCCCCAGCGCTCGCTCTTCGATGTTCACGAAGAACTCGACGAGACGCTCAATCTGCTGGAGAGCAAGCTGGGCACGCGCGTGACGGTCGAGCGCAGCTATTGTGCCGATGGTAAGATCCTGTGTTGCGGGACCCAGCTCGCGCAGGTCTTCCTGAACATTCTCGACAACGCGCAGCACGCGATCCAGGGCGCGGGGACCATCTACATCCAGACGCAGCGCAGCGCCGATCAATTCGTCATCCGTATCGCCGACAGCGGCGCGGGAATTCCGCCGGAAACCATCGGAAGGGTTTTCGATCCATTCTTCACCACCAAGGACGTGGGCGTCGGCACGGGCCTGGGGCTATCCATCAGCTATGGTATCGTGCGCGGTCACGGAGGCACGCTCGAGGCCTGCTCGCCGCCACTCGGCCGCCCGAGCGGCGCCGAGTTCGTGATTTCGCTCCCGCTGCGGCGCGAGGTGGACCGGCGCATCCAGAGCATCGTGGAATTGTGCGGGCGCGTCGACGTGCTGTTCGTGCTGGGGGGGCTGAACAACACCAACACGTGCGAGCTGGTGCAGATCTGCCGGGAGCGGGTGCCCACGTATCACTTGGAGGGTTGGTCCGGATTTCGAGCGGATTACGTGCGCGGGCGCTCCAGGCCCGGCGTTGCGGCCGACACCTCCACGCCTGAAGCGAGCGTCAGTGAATTCGTCGAGAACCTCAAGGCGCTGGGACTCAGCGCCGCGCTGGAGGGAGGGCGGGCCGATGCTTGAGCGCTGCATTGCCCGCCTGGGGCAGCACTACATCCTGTGGATGATGATCGTCACCCGGCTGTGCGGCCTGGTGGGCGGCGCGCTGGTGGTCTACTACGTGCGCCTCACGCTCGAACTCTCCGCAGCACTGCAATATCACTGGAACCTGATCGCCACGGTGGTGGTGCTGGTGGCGGTCACGACCACCGTGCTGCTGGCGCTGGTCGAAACCCGCGCGCTGCGCACCGTGCTGCGCTGCCTGCACCTGGGGCGCCCCTTCCCGGTGGAACTAGGCCGCCAGGCCGGCCGCGAAGCGGTGGCCTTCCCGGTGCGGCATCACCTGCGCGAAGCACTGGTCGTGCCGCTGTGCTGCCTGCCACCGGTCTACATTTATCTGCCCTGGGCGGCCGGGGCGCAGCCCATCGTGCTGGCGCACATCACCATTGCGGCCCTGATGGGCGTGGCCACAGCCGTGTCGATGACTTATTTCGTCATCGATCGCCTGATGCGGCCGGTCATCCGTCATCTGATCGTCTACGGCGTCGACATTGACTATAACAACCTGCGGACCAGCCGCATCTTCAACCAGATGCTGTTCTCCTTCACCCTG
>DASXUA010000279.1:0-6325 GCA_036505095.1 Phycisphaerae bacterium | reverse complement strand
CCCGAACACACCAGCGCCGCCCGTCGAGCCAGCGTTCTGGACGCCATACACGGCGCCGCGGTCCAGGGCCACGCTTCCGGCGGCATGTATGTGCGCGGTGGGAGTGACGCCGACGCCGAGATTGCCGCCGATGAACACGTCACCGCCGTCATTGTTCAGGAACAAGGTTGAAGTGGCTCCGTTGCTGCGCGCCATGATCTCGTTGTTATCGAATGAAACATTGGCACCACCGGTATCGCCAATCACCAGGAAGCCGCCGGCGCTCGGTTCCGAATCGGTGCCCCCTGTAATCTGCAGCTTGGCGGCCGGTGCAGTGGTGCCGATGCCGACGTGCCCGTGGCAGAATGTTCCCGCCTCGCCTGCACAAATACCGTCCCACTGCGTGGCACAGCAGAACGAATCGACCGAGCACACCAGATTCTGGCAGGCGGCGTTGTCGCAACCCGTCGAGGCGTGCGACACGAAGCAGTTACTGGCGCCCGGCGTGTTCGCGTAAGCGGCCACCGTGTCGGCCGCAACCGTCAGCGTGGCTAGCGGGCCGGTGTTCCCAATGCCCACGTTCCCACCGCCATTGGCCAAAACCACGTTGAAGCTCTCGTTGTTTTCCAGAAAAATACCACCCGCGTCGAGCGAGTCGATTTCGTTTCCGTCGAAGAGCATGACTTGGCTGCCGGAACTCACGCGCAGCGCCGCGGTCGTGCCGTTGTTATCGGGCCCGTCGAAGCTCGCCGCGTTGCCGGTGCCGTTGTTAGTAATGTTGAGTGCCGCCGAGGCGCTGGAGACCGCCTCGGGCTGCGTCAGCCGGATGCCCAGAGCATACGGCGTGCCGGTCAGCTCCTGCCGGGGAGCCAGAACCGTGTAGGGATTGCCGACCGGCTGCGCACCGGGATGGACGCCGAGCTCAAGGAAGCGCGCCGTGCCGTCGAATTGGGCGCCGAAGTCGAGGCTGACGGTAAATACACCGTTCGCGCCGACGGCGACGTTGTCGAATGTCAGGGTCGATCCGATTTGCGCACCGGCGACGAGTGCATTGAAAAGCTTGAACTGCAGGTCGTAAGTCGTACCCGCGGGTGGCGCTACCCCACCATCGAGAATGCGGCCCTGGTAGGTGAACGCGGTACTCAGCGCAGTTTGCGCGTACGCACCCGGCGCGGCGATGAAGAGCCACAGCAGCAGGCCGACACCTAGTGCCGAGGCCTGCCCGGTCACGCCGCGCAGACGCCATTCGGGGGCCTTTACGAAACGTCGTGATCCTGCCCGACTAAGATCCATGATTCACTCCCCTTCTGCGGCCACACGGACCGCTATTGCACTGAACTATCAACGCCAACTCGCGAACCGCGGCGCGCCGCGCGCGCCGTGCGCGGAACTGCACCGCGCTGCTCTACAGTGATCTCCTCGAACACCGCAGGCGGGCGCTGACGCCATCAGCTCGCGCCTGCTGCCTGTGGGCGACGCACCGCGCCCACGCCGGAAAAATTCAGTAAGGCGATTGCTTTCTCCGTCCTACCCCCCACGGTGGCGAGCACAAAGGCCAGGAGAGCCACCGTATGCTCGCTCCGCGATTCCGAGCATGTACGGCCGAAAGGCCGTCCGCATAAGTTAGCAGAAGGCCGCGGACGTTTCAAGACTAATTTCGGTGGGGCGTGGGGAACCGCCACAAGTCAGCGAAAATGAATTGTTAAGAGTCCATGTGCGCGCCGCCCGCACGACGGGTGGCATGCTTTCACGCGCAGCGGGTAAGCATGCTCGCATGTGCATGGCTACCGGGCTTCGCCGTGAAGCCATGCCAGCCGCCGCCCGCGCTGGAGATTAGGTGCGGCGTAGGGCCGTGCCCGTGGGCGGCAGTCCCGGCGACCCGGGATCGCGCGCGGGAAGCGTCCGTGGCGCTTCTGGCCACCTACGTTCTGCCGCAGCGATGTGCCGACCGTCGGCCGCTCCGGACCAATCGACCGGCCGATGACCCATGCGCAAATTGAGAAACTCGACGAGCAAGGCGAAGCCTGTCATGGAATATACGTAACTGCGCGGGATCGGCATCCCCAGCCCCTCGGAAATGAGTACCGCGCCGACCAGCAACAGCGCAGAAACGGAGACGGTCTGCACACTCGGGTAGCGGCGAATCAGCCGGGCGGCCGGCGTTGAGAAAAGCAGGATGGTGGCCAATTCGACGATCGTGGCCGTCACCATGATCGATACGCTTGGGGCCATGCCGACCACCGATACCAGCGAATCGATGGACTGCGCCTGGTCGGCGAACAGAATCTGCAGCGTCGCGCGGCGCAATGAAAGGACCTGCCCCGGCGCTCCGGAGATGCTCGCAGAGGATAAGGCGCGCGCCACGATCTGCCGCAGCGACTTGCCCAGCAGAAAACAACCGCCGGTCAGTTTGACGATGTTGCGGAAGTTCCAGTCGCCGCTGACCACCGGGATGAAACCGGCGGCGCGCAGGGCGTGCGGGCCGCGCATGGCCCACACCAGCAGCATCAGCACCACCAGCCGCGAGACGAGGGCCAATCCGAGTCCGTACAAACGCGCCCGCCAGGCGGCGCCGCGTTGGGCATCGGGCGTTTCGAGCTGCGCGCTGATCACCGCCACGGACAGGACGTTGTCCATGCCCATGACGACCGTCAGAGCGCATAGCGCCGGCACAAGCAGATAGCCACTGACGTCCGTCACGGCCGAATTCTCAATGCGGTCCCGGCGCGCCGGGAGCACCGGCAGTCGGCGCGAGTGCGGCTTCCGATTTCTCCCGATAGGTGTTGGGTTCGGCCGAGATGATCGCGAACGCGTCGCTCGCGACCACGTAGACCTTGTCACGGCCGACGCCTGCGCAGTACGTTCCCTTGCCGTCCGCAGTGGGCGCGCCGAACAGGACGACGTGCTCTTGATCACCCGTGGTGACCGTCAGTTCGGCGGCCGGTTCCCACAGCCCGTATTCGCGGTGCCGCTCGGAATCGTCGGCCGGCAAATCGATCGTCGTCACGACCGGCAAGTCTTCGATCGTGGCAAGCAAGCGACTGACTGCCGACAACGACGCGGGTTCGCTGACCGGCTCGGATATCTGCCAGGACCCATCGCCGCCGCGCTTCAGCACCAGGCTGTTCCAATAGTCCCGCCGCACCCGCACTTGCATGATGTCCGCGGCATCGACATTCAGCAGTCGCGCCCCATGCGAACTGGCCGTCGTGCCCGGATAGCTGCTCGGGTTCGATCCGGGCGCCCGGCGCGCGGCATGCTCCGACACGTAAGTAATGAGCCCGACCACCAGGGCGATGCTCAGCAGGATGGGAGTCATTCTACGATTCATAGCGCGTCCTGTAGCGTCGGGCCTTGTGCCCGGCGTTGCCATGCCCGCGCCGCCCACAAGGGGCGACGCTACGCCCGCCGTCTTCGCCGGCCGATCGCCAATCCGCCCGCCAGCAAGGTGAAACCCGGAACCCCGAAGAGCGCCAGCCAGAACACCCATTGCGTCTGCCGCGCGGTCAGGGCCATGCGCCGCACATCCGTGACTTTCGGCCGCACCGAAACCAGGTCCTGCCGCCCGCCCAGCCAGTCGACGCAATTCATGAACAGATCGAGATTGCCGGCCATGTCGATGTAATGATTCGTCGCGAAATCACTGTCACCGATCACCACCAGCCGACCGGTCAGGGGCGCGCGGCCGGGCTCGGCAAATTCGGCGAATCGTTCGCAAGCCATGCCGACTGAAATCGGCCCCTGCTTGTCACGATTCTTATCGACCTGCAGCTTGGCGCCGGGCTGATACGCGACGGCCCAGCTTTGTCCCGAGGTGTGCATGAAATTGTTCGTGAAGACATTCGTGTGGAACTGCTTGGCGGCCACCGCCACGCGCCGCGCCGTCGGCAGCACCGCCGCCAGCGCCCCCATGCCTTTGCCGATCGGGTGCTCCTGCGAGAACTTGCTGACGTACAGGCTCGTAGCGTCGCCGGCGGCCAGATGCTCCTGAAGATCGACCACGACGTCATCGCCCAGCTTGATGTTCCAATCCTGCACGAGTGGTTCGAGCCCAGTGGCCGCGCCCGGCTCCAGCAGCAGCAGCACGCCGCCGCCCCGATCGAGCACCTCGGAGATGGCCTTCAAATCTTCGTCGGACAGCTTCTTCGCCGGCGCCGCCACAACCGCCACCGAAGTATCCGCCGGAAATGCCGCGCGGCTGCCGGGCGTGACCACCTGCTTTTCGACCGACCAGCCATTGCGGCGCAGCTCGCCCGCGATGGTGGCGAGCCCTTCGCTGCCCGGCTCGTCCGGACTGCGTTCGGCGTGGCCCGAGAGGAACACGATCCGGCCGGGCGCCTTGCGCGTGAGCTGGATCAAAGCCCCGGTGATCTCGGCTTCGCCGACGAATTGGACCGTCGCACCGACCGGCCGTTGATCGGCCACAAGGATCTTCTGGCGAACCATGGCGCTGATCGGAATTCGCCGGACCTGTAGCGCAGGTGTCCCGCCTGCCTGCGGCGCTTCGCCCGCCATTGCTACCAGCACCTCGTTGGCCGGCAGCGTCGTCAGCTTGTAGCGCTCCTTGATCTGCTCGATATCCGACGGACTGCGGATGGGATCGATCACCCGCACGTTCACGCGCGGGCAGCGGGCGCTGTATTCGGCCAGCAAGTCGGTCACTTCCTGCCGCAGGTCGGTGGGTCCGCCCGCGATGACGACGACGTCGGCCGGCGCCGCGAGCTGGTCCAGCACCATCCGCGTCTGATCAGAAAGGGCGTAGTGCTTGCTGCTGGTCAAATCGAGCCGCACGTAGTGGCGCGCGGTCAGGTAAGTCACGAGGGCCCAGATGGTGATCACCAGCAGGCTGTTAACCGCGACTGTGACCATGAGTCCCATGCGGCGCCGCGCCAGCTCATAGCGCAGGCGCGCCCGGTTGATCCAGAGCGGCGTCCCGGCGGCGGCGACGCCAAGGACTACGAATCCCAGGCTCGTGACGGTCCAACCGCCGCGCGTCATCCACCACAACCAGCCCTGGATGAGCGCCAGGCCCGCGACCACGAAGAGCGCTATCGAAATGCGCGGCGCACGCCACGTCGCGGTCAGGTGTCCCGGTAGCGCACCGAATTTCCAGCGGTGCGATTCAACCGCGCGCACCGCCAGATACAGAAACATGAGCGCCGTGACCACGAAATAAGCCAGCGCGCGCGTATCAATCACGCCGCGGCGGAACAGCGAGAAGTGCTCAAACATGGCCAGGTACGCCAGCGCCCGGCCCAGCCAGCTATCCATGCTGGTGGCGGCCGTTCCCGCCAGCAACAGAAGAATGCCGCCGATGGTGGCCGCCATGGCCGCCAGCACCTGATTGGCCGTCAGCGAGGATGCGAGCAGACCCAGCGCCAGCAACATCAGCGCCAGAAGTTGTTGGCCAAGGTAGGCGCACAGCGCCGGTCCCCAATCCGGCGCGCCGAACACCTGCAAGATCAACACGTAGCCGAGCGTCGGTACGGATAGCGCCAGGAAGGCCAGGTACCCGGCCAGATACTTTCCGAGCACGATCTCGACGTCGCGAACCGGATGCGACGTCAGGACTTCGAAAGTTCCCGAGCGCAACTCCTCCGACAGCAGCCGCATGGTAATCAGCGGCACGACGAAAGCGGTGATGACTCCCAGCGTTCCGAAGGTATAGCGCAGCGTCGCTTCCTGCGTGAGCGAAACGTTCAGCCAGAACACGTACCCACAGACCGCCAGATAGAGCACGATGACGATGAGCCCCGTGGGCGACAGTACGGTCGCCAGCCACTCGCGCCGCGCGATGAGCCGGATGGTTCTCATGCCAGCGCCTCCGGCTTGCTGTGATGAGTTGTGAATGTAGCGTCGGGCCTTGTGCCTGGCGCTGGCGCGCCGGCGCCACCCACAAGTGGAACACCTGCCGTGGCGGGGGGCGACGCTACCTCTCGAACCTCGAATGCTGAACGGTCCGCTGGCAACGGACCGTCCTTCGGAATCCCGGATGATTCCGCATGGGCGCGCGTGTAATGCAGGAATACGTCTTCCAGAGTGACGCGCTGGCGGCTCATTTCGCGCAGCTCGATGCCGGCCGCCGCGAACACACGGAAAATCTCGACGCGCGGGTCTTCGCCGTCGCCGCTGAGCTGGAAACTCACGAAATCGCCATTCTCTTCATAGTGTTCCAGCACCACGCCCCCCACGCCGTGCACCAGTCGCGGCAACAGCACCTTGAGCGCCGGGTCGCTGCGGCATTCCACCGTATAGCGTGGCGCCACGTGCTGCCGCAGTTCCTGCGGCGAGCCGCTGGCCACCACCGAACCTTCATTCAGAATCACGACCGAATCACAGAGCACGT
>DASXUA010000278.1:0-7200 GCA_036505095.1 Phycisphaerae bacterium | reverse complement strand
GGGGAACAGATTGGCAGACATTTTCTCAACTTGGCTTGAAAGCATGTACTTCATGCCTTCAGGGAAGTTCTGGCTGTGGTCCCGTTCGCCGCGGAAGCGGAACGAAGTCGCCAGGCCATGCTTGGGAAGGCCATCGCTTTCGTCGGCGATCAGTTCGGTTATAAAATTCTTCCCATACTGAATAGTGACCACATGGGCGAGCCCGACGATCCAGATTTCGGCGTGGTAGCGCCGCTGGTCAACGTGCTGCACCTGGTGAATATGAAACAGCTCCGGGTGGAGTGCCCGCTGATAGAGATAGAAGTGCAGGTCGTCGATTCTCTGCTTAGTCTGTCCTAACTCCACGGATTCGCTCACTCTCCGAGGTTCATTCCGCCGGGACTACCTCGCGGGATTATAGCGACGCCCTGAGATACCGGCCACGCTTTTTCCTCGAAATTGCCACAATTTATGACAATTTCGGCGTGTCCCGGGTAGCTTGCCCGCCCTCCCGCGGTCGGCAGCTCGCGACAGGGTTGTTACGCTGGGGGAGCGAGCCTGTTCGTGTTTCGTTTGGACGCCCATGCGGATTGCGATCGCCGGGCTAAGGGCTATAATCCGCTACGATGCTGGCCGACAGGCGCTCTAGTGTGCTCATCACGGGTCTCGGCGTGCTCCTGGCGTGGATCGCCGTTTCACGGCCGGTGGCGGTTGCCAAGGCGGCCGCTGCGCGAACCGCCAGTCGCCAAAAGAGCCAACGTGCTGCAAGTCGCACGGGTGCAGACTCGGCGCATGCGCCTTGTCCCAAACCGGATGCACGCAGCGTTGTTTTCGCCGACGATTGGGACCGCGCCGGGAAGTCGCAGGGGCTAATTGGGGTCACACTGGACCTCGGGCCGGCAGCCCTGCCGGCTACGTTACTGCCCGCCCGGCGTACTTCCCGAGCGCGGACTTTTGCCCAACCGACCCGCACGCCGGAGCAAACCGCCTACGCGCGACTCGGTGAGTGGCCCAACGCTCCGCCCGTCGGCGCAAGCTGAGCGTACCCGTAAATCTCGACAATCACTCTGATCTTGCGCAGGGCCGCGCGGCTATCGACGCGAACTTGCCGGATCGACGCTTGACTATCGACTTCGCCGCCAACGAACAACCGGGCTTTGGCCCGCTTGATGGGAGTTTCCTCCATGCTCGAAAACCGCCTCTTCCGCTGGGCTTTGATTATCGTTCCGACGCTCCTGGCGATCATCGCCATTCTGCCGCCGCAGCGCCGCCTCAAGGGCGGCATCGATCTGGTAGGCGGAAGCAGTCTGCTCTTCGAAATCGACACGGCCGGCTTGAACCTCGATGAACGGCGCGGCTTGTCCGAGAAGGTCATGGGCATTCTCAAGAGCCGCGTCGATCCCGGCTCGCAGATGAATCTCGTCTGGCGGCCCATCGGCAACAACAAGCTCGAAATCCAGATGCCACGTCCGTCGCAGGACGCCCGGCAGCGCCGCGAAGACTACGAGAAAGCGCGCAACGCGATCAAGGAGATGAATCTCTCGCGCGTGGAAATCGAATCGGCGCTAAATGCTCCCGCCGATCAGCGGCGGCAGCGGCTGGCGGAACTGGAGCGCGGCGTGCCCGAGCGGCGCGCGCTGTTCGACCTGCTGCTGACTGCCCAGGAAAGCTATGAAACCGCGAAGGCTGGCAGCGATCCGGCTGCCAGCGAAGCGGCGCGCAAGTCCTATGAAGAGACTCTCGAGAAAACGCTGAGCACCAGTCTTGGCCTGGCGCAGCTCAGCGAAACGATCGCCCTGCCCGACCATAAGAGCCGCGCGGCCGAGTTGGACAAGATCAAAGCTCAGTGGCCGGCTTACGCCCAGCGCATCGATCAACTGGTCGCCAAGTACGACGAGTGGTCGTCGAAAAAAGGCGCGCTCGAGGATCCTTCCGACCTCAAGCGGCGCATCCGCGGCGCGGGCGTGCTGGAGTTCCGCATTGTGGCCGACCGCGACACGGGCAACCCCGGAATGATCGCCAGCACGGGCTCCGGCCGCAGCGAGCCGATCGCCAGATACGTCGAGCAGCTTCAGACGCGCGGTCCGCGCCCGCGGCCCGGCGACAAGTACATCTGGCTGCCGATCAAGGACCCCAAGGAGTTTCTGGGCCTCAGGCACGAGTCGACGCGCACGCTCGAGAACTTCGAGCAATACAAGGACAGCTATCCGCAGATCGTGGAGAAGTACGCCGGCAAGTACTACGTGCTTTCCCACGGCGACCGCGAGCACGGCCTGCTGCGGCCCAGCGAGAGCGGCGTCCGCTGGAAGCTGAACGGCGCCTTCGCCAGCCGCGACGCGTCGAGCGGCAAGCCGATTGTCATCTTCTCGCTGGACCCGCGCGGCGGGTCGGTCTTCGGCAAGCTGACCAGCGAGAACATCGGCCGGCAGCTCATGATCGTGCTCGACGGCGAAGCCATGTCGCACGCCACCATTCAGAGCAAGATCACCGAGCGCGGCGAAATCCGCGGCGACTTCTCGCGCGAGGACGTGGCCGACCTGGTCAACACGCTGGAGGCCGGCTCGCTGCCCGCGCGGCTGAAAGAGACGCCGCTGGCGGAGAAAGAGATCGGCCCGAGCCTGGGCGAAACGAATCGCAAGAGCGCCCTGCTGGCCTCCGTGGTGGGCGTTAGCTTGGTGGTGCTGTTCATGGCGGTGTACTACCGCCTGGCCGGGCTGGTGGCCAACGTCGCCCTGATCCTGAACCTGCTTTTCGTGCTGGCGCTCATGGCCGCGACCGAGGCCACGTTCACCGTTCCGGGCATCGCCGGCTTGGCGCTGAGTCTGGGCATGGCCGTCGATGCCAACGTACTGATCTTCGAGCGCTTCCGCGAGGAGCGCGAGCGCGGCCACCCGCTGCGCAAGGCCCTCAAGCTCGGCTACGAGAAGGCCTTCTCGACCATCATCGACTCGAATCTGACGACGCTGATCACCTGCGCGATCCTGGGCTATCTCGGCAGCGAGGAAATCAAGGGCTTCGCCATGACGCTGGGTTTCGGTCTGATCATCAGCATGTTCACCGCGCTCTTCGTGACGCGCACCATCTTCAACGAGCTGATTCGGCACAACCTGATCAAGGACTTGAAGATGATGCGGTTCTTCCACAAGCCGAACATCAACTGGCTGGCGAAGGCGCGCTTCTTTGTGCCGGCCTCGGTGGCGGCTATCGTCGTTGGCCTGGCGTTCTTTACGGGTGTCACCATCCGCAACAAGGAAGACCTGTACGACATCGAGTTCCTCGGCGGCACGAGCGTGCTGGTCGAGCTGCAGCCGGGCGTGAAAATGGGCGACGAGGACATCCGCAAGGCGATCTCGTCGACCGGTTCGAGCACCCAACCTACGGCGCGCGACTTTTTGACTCGTGCGGCCGACGCACTGGCGAATGCGCGCGTTTCGCCCGGGGCGGTGCTCCAGCAGTATCGCGTCGAAGCCAACGGCCTGACCGGCACTCAGACCGCCGTGCTGGTGCGCGCCAGCGCCGAGGACAAGCTGGTGCGCGGCGGCGTGACGGTCTCCGGTAACACGGCCACGTTCGATCTCAAGTCGGAGGCGCAGCTCGATCTGGAGGGCTTCAAGGCGTTGCTGCACAGCTCGGCCGATTATGCGCGCCGCGCGGCGCAGCTTCTGGCGTCGGCGCGCGTGCAGACGGTCTCCGAGACCGGCGAGGTGAGTCAAAAGGGCAATGCCTTCGAAGTAGTGACGGTCGAGACCAACAAGGAACTCGTGCAGGCGGCGGTGGTGGCGGCGCTGGGCGACAAGCTGCTCATCGATCGGCCGATCGATTTCCAGCTTGCCAGCGATCCGCAGCGCGCCCCCGAGGGTCTCTTTCCGATTCAGGAGGATGACCGCTATCTGGGCGACGCCATCGGCCGTGAGGCCAACTTCGACGTGCGCGCCTTCAAGGGCGGCGTCGCGCTGGTTTTCGACCAGCTCAATCCGCCGCAGCCGATTGCGCGCATCGACTCGCGCCTCAAGAGCGTGCGGCTCCAGCCGGAATTTCAGGGCAGCGAATGGCGTGAGTATGCGCTTTACGGACTGACGCCGGCCGGCAAGTCTGGCGACGGTGCCGAGCTGTACTCCTCAATCGCCATGGTCACCGCCGACGAGAAGCTGCCCTATTACGACGATCCCGCCGCCTGGGAGGCGCAGTTCGCCCGGCCCGAGCTGGCCCAGGCCCGCATGGCATTCGCCCAGGAGCAATCGCTGCGCAAGGTCGTGCAGTTCGACCGGCAGGTCGGTGATCAGGCGCAGACGCAGGCGTACGTGGCGCTGGTGCTTTCGCTGATTGCCATCAGCGCCTACGTCTGGATTCGCTTCGGCACGATCGAATGGGGCCTGGCGGCGATCCTGGCGCTGGTGCACGACGTGGCCATGACACTGGGCGTCGTCACGCTCTCGCACTGGGTCTACAACAATCCGATCGGGCGCGCGTTGGGTCTGGAGGACTTCAAGGTCGATCTGGCGATGGTGGCGGCGATCCTGACCATCATCGGCTACAGCATCAACGACACCATCGTGGTCTTCGACCGGGTGCGCGAAAACCGCGGCAAGCTCGGCCAATTGACCCCGACCCTGATCAACGGCAGCGTCAACCAGACGCTGTCGCGGACGATCCTGACGTCGTTGACGGCCTTCCTGACCATGCTGGCCATCTACATCTTCGGCGGCAGCGGAGCCCGCGGCTTCGCGTTCGCGATGCTGTTCGGCATTTTCGTCGGGACGTACAGCTCGATCGCCATCGCACTGCCGGCGCTGTATCGGCCGCGGGTGCTTAACGTGATCGTGGCCTGCCTGGTGGGGGTCGGCCTGCTGGCCGGCGCGGCGATGGCCGGGGCACGCGGCGTGGGGCTGGCGGTGCTAGGCGTGCTGATCCTGGCGGCGCTGGGCGGTGCCATCTACGTCTTGCTACGTGGCCGTCCGGGCTTCGTGCGCGAGCGTGGAACACCTACCCCCGCCGCGGCGTAGGGTTCGGGCCGGGTGGCATGGGAAAGCGGCCTTATCGCTTGCCCGTGCGCAGCGAGGTTTATGCCCGCCGCATGGCACCCAAACCGTGGCTGCGCGGGACGTAACACTGCCTGGCAGATCAGGTGTGTATGGCCGGGTAGCTGCTAGGCCCGGTACGGGCTATGCCGCCGGGATGAACCCGCCGGCTCGTTTGGCTCGGGCGCGTCGATTTTGATTGACGCCCGCCGCTGCGCGCATTATGTTGACACCGTCGGCGGACGGGCTGATTCCCGCGCGGCGCAACGGTCGATATTGAATCCACCGGCGCGGCGAGCGCGAATGGCCATCCGACTGACAGCGGGGTGCAGCCAGCGGGCGCGCCCCCGTTCGCTCGCGGCCTGCATAGAGAAAGGATTCGAACATGCGCACGGATGTGAAAATCGGCGCGGTGCTGGGAACATTTCTGCTGGTCATCGGTGGCTGGTATTACCTGGGGCGCGAAAAACCGGCGGCGGATATTTCGCTGGGCGGCGCACCGCGCGCCGACGGCGCCAGCGGCGCGCTGCGAACGAATGAAAAAGCACCGGCCGGCAGTCGCCGCGAGCCGGCCGACGGCGTGGTCTCGTGGGAACATCGCCCGGCCGTCACCGCCGCGCCCCCGCCACAGCCGCCGCCCTCCGTCGGCGACGAAAAGGGCCCGAACTTCATCGACGAACCGCCGCGGGGAACAAGCGTCTCGCACACCAGCGCCGGTCGCGAACAGGTCGCCTCGGCCGCTCCCGGCGGCGAGTCGCCTTCCGACTTGACGCCCGCGGCCGCCAACCTCAAGGAGATTCTCGATCGCCAGACGCTCACGCCGGACGACGTCGCGACGGCCCACAGCGGACACGCCGGCGCGCCCGGTGCGGCTGCGCCGGATTCACCCTCGATGCCCGGCGGCTCGGTTTCCGGTCCGACCGCGCCCGAAGCGAGCGGGCCCGCGCTGCCGCGCACGTACAAGGTCGGCCACGGCGACACGCTGGCGCTGATCGCCGAAACCTACTACGGCAGCCAGAAGTACGCCGCGGCTCTGATGGCCGCCAACCCGCAGATCACCAACAAAGAAATCGTCCGCGTCGGCACCATCCTGAACATCCCGCCGCTGGACGAGTTGACGAAGCTGAACCGGCGTGGGGACACGCCGGCTCTGAACCCTGAACCCCGCCTGCCTGCCGCGGCAGGAACCCTGAACCCTCAATCTGAACCGCGCCTGCCCGCCGCGGCGGGAACCCTGAACACTGAAAACTCCTACACGGTCAAACCCGGCGATACCTTCTACTCGATCGCCACGCGCCTGCTGGGCGCCGGCGGGCGCTGGAAGGAGCTGTTCGAGCTGAACAAGGACGCCGTCGACGGCGACCCCGGCAGCCTGAAAATCGGCCAAGTCCTCAAGCTGCCTACTGCGAAGAAAAACTGAATCGAATTGCGAATTGCGGATTGTTAATCACCGCAGAGACGCCGAGAACGCAGAGTCTTGATCTCCGCGATCTCCGCGCCTCTGCGGTGCGGTGTCGGCCGCTTCAATCTGCCATGAGTTACGGCTGCGCGACGTATGGCTCGACCACGCGCTCGCCGATGGTCTTGGGCGGTTCGCCGAAGACGGCCGGCAGGCGATCGATCGTCTCCTGGAAGCGAATGGCGCGGGCGTCGACGGCCTGAGCGTTCCCCTGACCGCGGATCACGCCGTAGACCGTGAACACGTGCGAGCGGGTCGTCACCCAATCCGTGATGGCCGCCAGGCGCGCGATCGCGTGCAGGTAGTCGTTGGTCGCGGGGTTCAGCGCAGCCGCAGCGTCATAGCGAGGCGCGTCGATCTGATACGCCCGGTCGCCAGCGACGGGCGCAGGCGGCGGGGGCGAAGGCGTCACCGCCGGCGGTGGATAGAGGTTGGGCCGCGTCGTGAGATTAGCCAATTCGCCGATGGAGACAAACGCGGGCCCGCCGCGAACCGTGCCCGTCGTGGTGCCATCAATAGCCGTTGCGGTCCGCCGATCCGCGTCGTAGTTAAGCTCGACAACCTCCCAGTTGTTGGTGGTCGGATTGCGGCGCAAGACTGGCCGACGTTCGCGGTAAGCGACAATCGCGTCGGCGAGTGACGGCCCAAGGATCGCCGTGGTCATGGGCAGCGTGGGCGCGGGGTCCGGCAGTGTGCCGCCAGCGTTGTTACTGGGGTCGCCATCCAGGTCTAATGGCCCGATGT
>DASXUA010000277.1:0-2636 GCA_036505095.1 Phycisphaerae bacterium | reverse complement strand
GTCGCGGGCGTCCACCACCGGAAAAACAACCTGCGTGCTCTGTGAGAGCGCATCGATCATCTGGCCCAGCGTGGCTTCCTCGTGAACGGATATGACGGGCGTGCGAATCAGATCGTCGATGCCGCGCCCCGCGAGAATATTCTGCAGGCTGCGCGACGCCGCCAGGTCCACGCCCTCGCGCAGCAGACTCAAGTCGTAGATTGACGCGCGCGCCAGATGCTGCGACAGCCAGGCCGAAATCACCGCCACGCACATCAGCGGCAGCAGCAACTGCGCGTTCCAGCGCGATAAATTGAACGCGATGACCACGCCGCTCAGCGGCGCCTGAAACACGCCGCCCAGCAGCCCGGCCATTCCAATGAGCGCGCAGGCCGCCGGGTTCAGCTCCGCACCGGGCACCAGCCGCGGCCACATACCGGCCGACGCCAACCCGAGCGCAGTCCCAATTACCAGCGAAGGCGCGAATGCCCCCCCCGTGCCGCCGCTACCGAGCGTGGCCGCCGTCGCCAGGATCTTCGCCAGACAGAACGCCAGCAGCGCCAGGACCACAAGAGCGGCCGGGTTTGTTCCGGCCGCATTCACAACCATCTGCTCGATCGCGGTGTAGCCCTCACCGTGCACGCGCGCCATGCCCAAACCGATCAGCCCGACGCACAACCCGCCCACGGCCGGACGTAACCAAATCGGCGCCGGCAGGCGCTTGAACATGTCGGCCGCAAAGAAATTCGCGCGAATGAACAACGTGGAGACCAAGCCCGCCAGCAAACCTATGATCGGCGCGCAGAGCATTTCGTCCCCACCCAGCGTGTAGGCCGGGAGTTGAACCGCCGGCGTGCCGGCATAACGAGTCACTATGCTGGCCGACATGGAGGCCACCATCAGCGGCACCAGCGAGCGCAGCGAATAATCGCGCAGCACCACATCCAGCACGAAGATCACTCCGCCCAGCGGCACATTGAAAATCGCCGCGATGCCGGCGGCTGCGCCGCAGCCCATCATGATGCGCACCCACTGCCCCGGCAGCCGGAAAACCTTCCAGGCATACGAGCCGAACACCGCGCCGAGTTCGACGATCGGCCCCTCCGGTCCAACGGAGCCGCCGCTGCCGATGGTGATGATGGAGGACGAGGCTTTGACGCCCATGCGCCAGTCACTCATGGGCCGATCAGCGGCGGCCGCGGTGATGACGGCCGGCACGCCGTGTCCGCCGCGCAGCCGGATCAGCCGGTACACCAGCAGCCCGACCACCAGCCCGCCCACGGCCGGACCGGCGACCACCAGCACGCCCGCTAGCGCCGACTCCTGCGCATCGCGCAGGCCATCGGCAACCGCCGCGAGCCCATGTTCGATGACGCCAACCGCCGATCGAAAGCCGATGGCGATCACGCCCGTCGCCGCGCCAACCGCCGCGCAGAGTGCGAGCCGATAGGTATCAACCAGCAAACCGCGCGCTCGATTCTCCGATGTCTTTGGCAATGCCGTTCGTTTCGCGCGTAATCTACAATCGGTCAATCCGAGCTACGTCCCCGCCGCGCAACCGTCAGTTGAATTCGCCCCAGCGGGCGCGGTTCAGAACGCGCGCTCGATGCCGGGCGCTTGGCGCGCTGGGTTTGACGCCCGCATGGGTTTCGGTTAACTTGCAATTGGACTGCAAATTACCCGGCCATGTACTTACCGCGTGCCATCAGCGACACCTGTCTCAGCGCCTCGGAGCAATTCCCCGTGCTGCTGGTAACCGGTCCGCGACAGGTCGGCAAGACCACCCTCTTGCAGAGACTGGCGCGCGGGCAACGAGGGTACGTCACGCTCGACGACCCGGCCGCTCGCGCGCTGGCCCGGGTCGATCCGGCGCTATTTCTGGAGCGCTACGAACCACCCGTGCTGATCGACGAGATCCAGTACGCCCCCCAGCTCCTGGCGCCCATCAAGATGATTGTCGATCGCCAGCGCCGCAATGGTCTGTTCTGGCTTACGGGCTCGCAGCAGTTTCACCTGATGAAGGGTATCTCCGAGACGCTGGCGGGCCGCGTCGCGCTGCTATCGCTGCTGGGCCTCTCGAACCGCGAGCGGCGTCGACTCGACCTTAAAGTCGAACCGTTCCTTCCCACCCAGCGCGTTCTGACGGCCCGCGAACATTCTTCCGTCAGACTCTCGCTGAAGCGGCTGTACGCGGATATCGCCGGCTCGTTCATCCGATCCGGCGCTGGCCCAGTTGCTTGCGGGCGGCTTCGACCACGCTGCGCAGCAGGATCGCGACGGTGACGGGGCCGACGCCGCCGGGGACGGGAGTGATGGCGGAAGCGACCGCGCGGACCTCGTCGAACTTCACATCGCCGACGATGCGCTCGGCGCCGGGCGCCGTGCCGGGCACGCGGTTGATGCCGACGTCGATGACGATCGCGCCGGGCTTGACGTGCTCGCGGCCGATCAATTCCGGCTTGCCCACGGCGACGATCAGCACGTCGGCCTCACGCGTGTGCGCCGGCAGATCGCGCGTCGCCTTGTGGCAGCTTGTGACGGTGGCCATCTGCTGCAAGAGGAACAGCGAGACAGGCCGACCGGCGATCGCGCCCTGCCCGACGACCACCGCGTCAAGACCGCGCGGTTCGACGAGCGCCTCCTTGAGAATCTCCATC
>DASXUA010000276.1:0-12020 GCA_036505095.1 Phycisphaerae bacterium | reverse complement strand
CGATCAGGGGAGGGCCACCTTCGGTGACGGCGTCGTTGGTGCTCGTTGTGCTCGGTAGCACCTCCAGCACTCGGCCGATGCGGCGCGTGCGCAGACCGGCCTGAATCCTTTTCGCATTCAAGAATCCGTCCGGGTTCGACGTGCTCATCGGCTCAGAAAGGCGCGATGCCAATTCCAATCGATCTCGGGAACCGGCCGGGTTTTGTCCATCAACGCCTGCATGATCTGCTCCGTCGGCCGCCGGTCGTGATAATCGACATAATGCATCCCGGCCGGCGCGTAATTCTGCCGGAGGAAGCGATCCAACTCGGGAAAGGGTGGATTGACTACCAGAATCAGGCGCGGCCGAAACCGTTGCAGATCAGCCATCACGTTGCGCCGCCGCTGCTCGTAGCCGGGGAAGGGTTCGTCCAAGCCGGTCATCATGGTGTAGCGCGTCGCCGCCCGCCGCCCGGAATAGAAGTAGACGCCCGGATCGGGTCCCACGACCAGCACCGTGTCGCCCGGATCGGTGACGCGCGCCACATTCGCGGCTTGTGCCAAGTCCCACCAGTCGCGCGAGTCATAGCGTACGTCAGTCAGCTTCACCGTCGGCACATTGAGGTAGAATTCCGCCTGCCGCACGAAAATCCAGAACGTCCACAACACAGCCACCACGCACATCCCGCGCGCCAGTCGCGCGGATTCGCCCAACAGAACGGAGCGACCCATTTGCTCGAGAGTCATCGCGACTAGAATCACCAGCGGCGGAATCAGCAGGTAGTAGTAATGGGGCCAGGAATGCCCCGGCAGGCACACGGCGATAAAGCTGCCGAGCACATACGCGAGTATGAGTCCAGCATGATGACGGGCAGCGAAGGCTTCCGCCGAGCCAGCGGCGCTCCGCGTGTCGCGCGCACGCCGGCCAGTCGGAACGGTCAGCGCGATCAACACTGGGAATGCCACAACTGCCGCAAGCCAAAGCGGCGCCGCTGATAGAAAGAGCTCGCGATGGTACGCTTCGACGAAGAACGCCAGGAAACGACCCAGCAGCGTCGTCTTGGCGCCGGCGTAGTCGATGTTGTACGCGAACACGGCGTCGTAAAAGGCCGCGAAGCGGCCCGTGAGACCGAAGTATCCGAAAATGAGCGCCCACAGCGCGGCCGGCCCGGCCGCGAACACCAGAACCGAAGTCAGCGCACGGCGCGCGCCTAAGCGCCAACATCTCCAGACCAGCCAGATCGCCAGCGCCAGCCACTGCACCGCCACCACCGTCTTGAATGCTGAGCCGATCCCCAGCAACGACCCGGCCAGCGCGATCACCACGTACCCGCGCCGTGCGGATGGCGCCGCCGTGTCATCGAGCGCGAACAACGCCGCCAGCGCCGCCAGACCAAAGACATTCATATAGATTTCGCGATTGCAGCCTTCGCCGGCCGTGCCGGGGTCCGACGAGAGAAACGCAAATGCGATCGCCGCGGCGCCTGCCATGAATCCGCCGCCACCCACCCGGCGGCTCGCCTGGCGCACAATTCGGTAGATCAGTACGAGGGATGCCAGCGAGAAGCCGATCGCCATGAGACGAAACACGCCGATGTCGCTTCCAGCCAGGGCGATGGTGGTCGCGAACAGCGCAAACACGGCCGGCGGTTGATGGTCCCAGACATCCACGTAGAGCCGGTCGCCCGCCAGCAGCCGCTGCCCGATATAAGCGTAATTGCACTCGTCCGGCTCCAGCGGCAGCCCGAACGCATGCAGCCGCATCAGCACAAGCAAGATCATGGCTACCGATAGCGCCACCCAAGATAGGATTCGCGGCCACTCCGACCTGGCGGGTTCAACTTCTGGCAAAATCTCGGACATTGCCCTCATTGTAAGCGAAGCAAACATTGATGTGGGGCCTTCGCGAAGCGCCGACGCGACCCTCACGACCGAAAGGGCGCGGCTTCCCGCCGTGCCTCTGGCGGATGCAGCCTTATCCTTTTAGAATCGAATCGGCGTCGGAAGGTGCGGATGATCACGTTTTCGCTCCAGTCCGGGTCGAATGGCAACTCGATCTATGTCGAGGCCGACGGCGTGCGTCTGCTCTTCGACGCGGGCATCAGCGGGCGCGAGGCCGAGCGGCGCATAGCGGGCTACGGCCGCGACATCCGTAGCGTCAACGCACTGATCCTTTCGCACGAGCACATCGATCATGTGCGCTGCGCCGGCGTCTGGCAGCGCAAGTTCGGCCTGCCCATCTACGTGACGCGCAAGACACACGCCGCCATGGAGATCGATCTGGGCCCGCTCGCCGATGTGCGCTATTTCACCAGTGGCGACCTGCTGGAGTTCGGCCGTGTCAGCGTGCACACGCTGCGCACGCCGCACGACGCGGTCGATGGCGTCGTTTTCGTGGTGCGCTGTGACGATCGACGCCTGGCCATCCTGACTGACCTGGGAAATCCCTTCTACGAACTGTCGCTCATTCTGGAAAACGTGAACGCGGCCTACCTCGAAAGCAACTACGACCCCGATATGCTCGAGACCGGATCGTACTCGCCGCAGCTCAAAGCCCGCATCCGCGGCGACGGCGGGCATCTTTCCAATGGGGAAGCCGCCGGGCTGACGAGCAAGCTCCGCCGCCGCCGGCCCGAGTGGATCGCCGTCGCCCATCTCAGTGCCGAGAACAATCGTCCGCATTTGGCGGTCGAGGCGCAGCGCGCCGCCGTCGGCCGCGACTATCCCATCCACGTCGCCTCGCGCGAGGCGCCCTCGCCCGTCCTGACCGTCTAACACCATCAGCGGGATGCCCAAGCGATGCGCGATCATCAGGCCACCGTGTTCGTCGTGGACGATGACGAAGCGGTGCGCGACGCCGTGCAAGGTCTGATCCAGTCCGTGGGTCTGGCGGTCGAAACGTTCGGTTCCGCCAACGAGTTCCTGCGCAAATACGATCCCGCGCGGCCCGGCTGTCTGGTGCTCGATGTGCGCCTGCCCGGCATGAGCGGGCTGGCCCTGCAGGAGAAGCTGGCCGCCGATAAGATCGAGATCCCGATCATCTTCATCACCGGTCATGGGGACGTCCCGATGGCCGTGCATGCGATCAAGTCCGGCGCGCTGCAGTTCGTCCAGAAGCCCTTCCGCGATCAGGAGCTGCTGGACCACGTCGCCGAGGCCCTGGCACTCGACCGCCGTTCGCGGCAAGAGCGCGCCGAGCGAACCGCCATCGAGCGGCGGATCGCGACGCTCACCCCGCGCGAGCGTGACGTTTTGCAGCTTGTCGTGGATGGCCACATCAACAAGGAAATCGCCGCCAAGCTCGGGATTCACGAGCGGACCGTGGAGACGCATCGCGCGCACATCATGGACAAAATGGACGCTCAGACGGTGGTGGAGCTCGTCAGGATGGCTTTGGTGGCCGCCGGGCACCCCGTAAATCCGCAGCCGCCTACGTAGAAACCACACTTCCGCAGTGCGCGGCGCGTACCCATACTGTCGGCCGTACCGCTCGTTCCGGCGTGGCGCCCTGACGATCCGCGGGCGTTGCCTTCCGGGGGGAAACGGCGCTGCTCGTATTTTTGGTTCGTGAGGGCGTCCGCCGGAACCGTTCTCATGGTGGCGGGGCTTTCGCCCCTGAACGCTCTCGCTACACCCACGCCACGGCCGCTTCAGCCGTCCGCGCCGCAGTCGCTTCGCCTGGCGCATCTGCCCACCTACGATTCTTTTGCCGCGACACTTCTCCTCAGAGCAGGCGTGCCGCCGCATCACAGGAGCCCAGCATCATGGCCATTTGGAATCGCGAGCAGCTCAAGGATGTTGCCGGCAAATGCGGCGTCCCGTGCGCGTCGATCTATCTGCCGACCGCGCGTCTAGGGGCGGATGCACAACAGAACCCGATTCGCCTCAAAAACCTGATCAACCTGGCGGAAGAGCAGCTCGTCGCAGCGGGCGTGCGATCTTCGGAAGCACGCGAACTTCTCGCGCCCGCGCGAGACTTGGTCGATGATAGCGCCTTCTGGCGGCATGTGGCCGATGGATTGGCCATCTTCTGCGCCCCCGATTTCTTCCGGCATTACCGGGTTCCGTTGCAAGTTGAGCAGTTGGTGGTCGCGAGCGAACGCTTCCATCTGAAGCCGCTGCTGTCGCTGCTGGCCGGCAACGGCCGCTTCTTCATGCTGGCCCTCAGCAAGAAGGGCTTCCGCCTGCTGGAGGGCACGCGCGACTGGTTCCGGGAAATTGAGCTGCCGAATGTGCCGCACAGCCTGGACGAGGCCCTGCGCTTCGACGTACTCGAAAAGCAGCGGCAGTGGCACACCGAAACGGCGCCGCCCGCGCCGGCGAAACAAGGTGAGCGGCGCCCGATCTATTTCGGCATGGGCGGCGGCGGCGAAGATGAGAAGGCCAACATCGAGCGCTATGTGCACGAAATCGCGAAGGGCGTTAATGACCTGATCGAAGAGGAACGCGCGCCCCTCGTGCTCGCGGCTGCGGATTTCATCTGCGGCATGTACCGCAAGGTCAACGGCTATCCGCATTTGCTGGATGAGGAGATTGCGGGAAGTCCAGACCTGGTTAGCTCCCAGGATTTGCATGCGCGGGCAGCGCAGGTTGTGCATCCGCATTTTCTGGCGGCCCAGCGCGCCGCGGCCGATCAATATCGCCGTTTTGCCGGGACCCAGCGCGCCGCCAATGAAATCGAGAAAACCGTACCGGCGGCCACATTTGGACGCGTCGAGTCCTTGTTCGCCCCCGATAAAGTCCAGCAGTGGGGCCGGTTTGACCCGGCCACCTCGCGCGTCGAGCTGCACGCCGCGCCGGAGCCCGGCGATCAAGACCTACTCGACCTGGCAGCCGTCCAAACCCTGATGAGTCGCGGCGCGGTCTACATCGTCCCCCAGAATGAAATCCCCGGCGGCGGCCGCCTGGCAGCCGTGTTCCGCTACTGATACGGGGGACGCCAGCAACACACAGGGGAGGGCGAGGCTCCCGCCGAGCCACCGGCAGTCTTCCCCAAAAAAAACTTGAAAATCCGTGGGTGCGCGCAGCGCATGCGTCGTTGCATCTTGGTGAACGGGCGGCATTGCACGTTGCGCCGCCGAGGCAATTTGCGGTAAACCATGAGGTGCCAAGATGTTACAGACGAAAAACCGCTTCAATGCGCGAGCGCTTGCCGCGAGTTTCGGTGTAGTCATCCTGCCGGCGCTGCTTGCCGGCTGTGGCCAGACCGTCTCGCCTTCGCGAACGGACGCCGAGAGCCCTCCGCTGGCGGCCGCCGGCCCGCCGGCGGAGGCCTCGGCTCCCCTTGTCACCCTTGATGGCAACGGCCAGGTGATTACGACCGTGCAGGGCTCGCAGGTCGTATTGGAAGCGGTGGCCGCTCCCGGTTGGATGTTCGCCGGCTGGACGGGGATCGTTTCGACGGCCAATCCAGTCACGATCTTCCCCGGCGCGCAAGACGCGATTGGCGCCCGCTTCGTCCCCATCGCCGACCTGAGTTCGGACGGCGATGGCGTCCCCGACGACGTTGACCTGTGCCCTGGCACGCGGCCCGGCGCGACGGTGGACGCTTTCGGCTGTTCGGCCGCACAGCGCGACAGCGACGGCGACGGCATCACCGATGATTTCGATCAATGTCCGGGTACACCGCTGGGCGCGCTGACTAACGCGGTCGGCTGCGCGGCCAACCAGCTCGATGAGGACTTTGACGGGGTTACCAACGATCAAGACTTTTGTGGAAGCACACCTTTCCGGGACCATGTCAACGCTTTGGGCTGTAGCACCGCGCAGTTCGATGCGGATGGTGACGGCGTCCCCAACATGTTCGACCAATGTCCGAACACCGATCCTGCGATGACGGCAGACATTGACGGCTGTTCTCAGGATCAACTCACGCCACCGCAACCGGGAGCACCGCCGAATGGCGGACCACCTCCAGCCGCAGCCATGGCCTGGAGTGTCCCGCGACTGCTGCCGGACACCATCGGTCCGACGCCCGATCAGTTCTTGAGTACCACGTTTGAACTGGATGATTCTGGAACGCTCATCGCAGCGTACTTCACGCCTAACACTGCGGTGCTTCAGGTTGTTCTCGCCGGTGAGGTCATTCCTCTCAATGCGCGCGTTCCGCTTGCGGAGCGGACACCCATCTACCAGGTCAACAACCTCGGCGGTGTTCGCGGGGACACGCTCGTGGTGAGTGTCGAGATCGCGCGCTTCATCACCGATATCCAGCCGGGGCGCGTGGTGCTGTGGACTTTCTGCCCGCGGCTGGTCGAAGAACGGATCATGCGCGGGGAACTGTCCGCGAACCAATGCTACATGGACCTCCATTACCAAGGCATAGCCAATGAAGATGCCAGCGAAGTCATGTGGACATCGCTGAGCGGGCACTTGCATTGCAGCGACAGCGAAGCTGGGTTGCCGACCGCCCCGGCCGAGCCGTGGACGCGGATAACCAGCTTGTACGTCGGGCTGGCCGGTGCGTCCAGCGAGTCGCCCTGACGACCACTGTTCGTCGGGATGACAGTTTACGTATGGCTCAGCACGCGCTCCCGCGCGGAAGCGCGTAGCACACGGTGCCTCAATCATGAAAAAACATACTTGTGTGTGGAAGGGCGGATTGTTAACGATTCCGATCATGCTGGTTGGCTGCGCCGGGACTACGACCGCGCCACCGCCGGACAGCTCGAGTACACCGCCGGTTCCCGGGCCGCCGGTGGACGCCTTGACCCCTTTGGTCACGACCGAGGGCAACGGCCGGGTGAACACGACTTTGCAGGGCTCGCAAGTCATATTGGAAGCGATGGCCGATCCCGGCTGGATGTTTGCCGGCTGGACGGGGATCGTTTCGACGGCCAATCCGGTCACGATCTTCCCTGGCGCGCAAGACATGATCGGAGCCCGCTTCGTCCCCGTTCCGGACCTGAGTTCTGACGGCGATGGCGTCCCCGACGACGTTGACCTGTGCCCTGGCACGCGCCCCGGCGCGACGGTGGACGCTTTCGGCTGTTCGGCCGCGCAGCGCGACAGCGACGGCGACGGCATCACCGATGATTTCGATCAATGCCCTGGTACGCCTCTGGGTGCGCTGATCAACGCCGTAGGCTGCGCCGCCAATCAGCTCGATGACGATTACGATGGCGTTCCCAACAATCTCGACTACTGTCCGGATACGCCGTTCCGCGCCGCCGTCAACGTGCTGGGCTGCAGTTTGAATCAGTTCGATACGGACCTCGATGGCGTGTTGAATCCTTTCGATATCTGCCCGGATACCCCAGCCGGCGCGGAGCCCGATTCCAACGGCTGTGCCCGCGGTGAGCCCGGATATGGACTTTCCCTGAACGGCGACTGCGCTTCAGGTGCATGTGCGGGTCAAGGTGCAATCTGCGGCAACGGACAGCTTGAAGAAGGTGAGGAATGCGACCCGCCCGATGGCGTGAATTGCGATGACGGTTGCCAGTTTATTCAGTTCTGCAATGCTTCCGGCCCCGGATCATCCACGTGGTCTTCCACTCAGCGGCTGTTCAAAGGCGCGGGCCTCGCGCCGGACGACGGTTATTCCACGCCCGAAGTATACGAACTTGACTCAGTGGGCAATTGCATCCTCGCCCGCGTCATGCCGGATGTCTCCGCCATCGCGGCGATCACGGGCGGGACGGTGACCGTCGTCCATAACTACATTCCGGTCAGAACGCGTACGGTCATTTTCCGGGTGGATGACGTTGATGCGGGGACGATCCTGGAAGAGGCTCAGATTTCCTACTACGACCTGATCAGCGCCGAACCCGGAGGCCAGGCAATCTTGATCTATTGTTACCGGCTGATCGACGACTACCCACCGTACGACGGCTCCACCGCCGTCGAGTATAGCTTCTGGGGCGACGTGTTTGGCACGGTTTCGGCAGATGGCAACACGATCCACTGGACGTCCGTGAGCGCGGGAGGGCTCGCAGCCGAAATCAACGGAACGTGGACGCGGACTTGCGGTCCATAGGACCGTCCGCGTCAGCGAGCGTCACCACCGGGCCGGACCATGCTCGCCACGCCGGGCGTGTGCGGGTCGAGCGCGTAGGCCCGCTCCAGATAGGGCCGCCCGCGGTCGGGCAGGTTCTGGCGGCAGTAGAATTTGCCGAGTTCGGCATTGGCCAGGGCGCTGTCCTGCTCCATGGCGACGCCCTGTCGATAGCGCAGCTCGGCCGAGTCGACGTCGCCGCGCTGCTCGAACTCGCGCGCCAGGAAAATCTGCTGCCGGGCAGACGGACCGACGTATTTGCGGGCCCATTCGGCCAGCGCCAGCGCCTTCTCCGACTCGCCCTTAAGCTCCAGGGCATGGTTCTTGCCGATGAGCGCCGGCTCGAAACCCGGGTAGGAATTGATCGAACGGCTGTAATACTCGACGGCCTTATCCAGCTCGCGGTGGGCGGCCGGGACGTTCATCTGCTCGAACTGATCGCGCGCGAAGAAGACGCAGCAATCGCCCAGATCGTGCAAGTTGTAGGCGTCTTCGGGCCTCTGCTTGTACGCCTCGACGAACAGTCCGCGCGCTCCGGCGTACCGTCCGGCGATCATCAGGCGCAGGCCTTCGGTGCGGAGCTGCTCAAAGGACGGATTCGGCTCAGCGCAGCCGCTCGCCAAACATCCCAATAGTGCCGACGCCAGCAACTCCGCCGCCGCACTGCGGCATGCCATCCATGTGCTTCTCATGAAAGAGTCCCTTCTTCCTGGGGGGTTCGGGCGCACTTGGGGGTCGGGCGTCTCGCCCGACAGCGCGTGGTACGCAGTCCCCCGCAGCGCAATTCGGCAAAATCTGCCTGTCGCCTTTAGCTTTTAGCCGTTAGCCTTTAGCGGTTAGCCATTTGCAGCCAGCCATGGGCGACCCGCGCTTTGTCATCCTGCACCACACGCAACCCGCCGCAGCGGAGCATTGGGACCTGATGCTCCAGACGGGCGACCATCTGGCCACGTGGCGTTTGGCATGCCTGCCCTTGACACGCCGTCGCGCGAAGCGAGACCGTCGCGTGGCGACGGGCGGCCTGCGGCCGCAGCGTGTCAAGGGCCTGCCCGGACCGGACCACGCCGCACTCCTCCAGGCCCAGCGCATCGCGGACCATCGCATCGAGTATCTGAGCTACGAAGGTCCGCTGTCGCGCGATCGGGGCCACGTGCGGCGGGTGGACGAGGGGATCTATCGTCTGCTCGGAGCCGACGACACGCACTGGGTCGTCGCGTTCACCGGCCGGGTGCTGCGGGGTACCTGGCGGCTGCCGTCCGCGCGCTAGTTCAGTGCCGGCTGCGCCCCCGCACCGGACTCGATGCCGAGAGAGTAGAGGAGCAGTCGACCTCAGGGCGGAATGCTGACGCGCCAGAGCGTCGCGGCGCCCATGTCGGCCACGATGAAGTCTCCACTGGCTGCGTCCTGACAGATACCCGCAGGCTCAATCAACGGCGCGCCGGCGTGAATCACGCTGATGCCCTTCGGGGTAACGCGGACAAGCTTGCATTCAACTGGTGACGAATCCACCACGATAAATCCGCCCGCGACTTTGTCCTGAGTTAATCCGTTCGGCGAGCGGAGCGGCCGACCCAGCGCGATCGTCGTCACGGTTCCCGACGGCGTGATGCGAAAAACCGCCGCGGCCGGACGGTCGACAACGACGTAATCACCTCCACCCGTTTCCTGCGTCAACGCGTCAGGTCCCTCAAACGGAGGTCCATACGCGATTCTGCTGATGTGGCCGGAACGCGTCACGCGCACCAGCCCGGGCGGATAGCGCTGCGGCGGCAGGCCAAAGCCGGACCACGCGGTGCTCACGACGAAATCGCCACCGGCGTCCTGCGTGATTCCGGAGGGCACGCCGTTTCCCAGAAAGGCCAGCACGCTCACGGAACCGCTCGGCGTGACGCGCACGAGCCGTCCGCTAGCATCCACCACTACGAAGTCGCCGGTGGTGCGATCCTGCACGACGTACCTCGGCGACGGACACAGCCGATCCGCAGCGATGGTGCTGACGATACCCGTCGCGCTGACGCGCACCAGCCGGCCCGGCTCGCCGGGCGCACCGCCGGCCGTAACGATGAAATCATGGGTCGTCGAATCCTGAATGACGGCAGACGCCTGTTGCAAAGCTCCGCCGGATGCCAGCGCCTCGATACGAACCGCGCGATCGCCGGGCGGCGGGTCCGTAGGCTGCGTCACCGCGGCTGGTGCGCTGCGCCGGCGAACGGCGAGCGCGCGCTCCCAAAGCGTTTCGGCCGCGTCGCGGTCGCCAGCAACCCAGTGAATGGATCCTAACTTCTGAAGAGCGACCGCCACGTTTGGATGGTCGTCGCCCCAGAGCGCGCGCGACCACTCGAGCACCTCGCCGAACACCCGCTCGGCGCCAGTATAGTCCTGCTTGCACGACAGGATCCCACCGACGCGGTAAAGCCCGTTGACGAGTTCCGGCCCGTTTTCGTCGCTGGCGGCGCGGCGCAGCGCGAGCGACCGTTCGTATTGGGCCTGCGCATCGTCGAACAGTTGCGAGTCGGTGTAGACGTTGCCCAGCCGATCGCGCACATCCGCCTCGATCTCGGACTCGCCCGCCAGCTCGGTCTCCACAATCTCCGCGATCCCCGCGCGCGACAGCCCGGCCGGCGCGGGGCTGCCGCTGCCCGAGGGTGCCTGAGCCTGTTGGAGTACCTGCCCCAGGACTCGTTCCAGGAAGTTGCTGACGTCCTCGGCGCGGGCCTCGGCCTCTTCGGCGCGCTGGCGCGCCTGCGTCTGATGTTGATACATCACCGACAGGGCCACGGAGGACGTCGTCACCACCAGCAGGAACACGGTCGCCACGCTCGCCGCGATCCGGTGCCGTCCCAGGCCCTTCCGCAGCACGTACCAACCGCTGTCGCGCTTCGCCTCGATCGGTTCTCCGGCCAGATAGTGACGGATGTCATTGGCCAGTTCAGCGGCGCTCTGGTAACGGCGCGCGCGCTCCTTGCTCAGGCACTTCAACACGATGGTATCGAGTTCGTCGTTGATGCCGTTCTTGCTCGACGGGCGCGCGGGTCTCGCGGCGCTCGGTCGCCGGGGCGGCACTTCGCAGATGGTGCGGATGGCGTCTGGCAGCGACGCGCGATGGATTTCAAGTGGATGCCGGTCGGTCAACAGCTCGTAGAGCATCACTCCCAGCGAATAGACATCACTGCGCACGTCGATATCGTCCGGGTTGCCGCGCGCCTGCTCGGGACTCATGTAGGCCAGTGTGCCCTGGATCTGACCGGTGGTCGTCGCCAGCGTGCCTGCGGCCGCGTCGCCGTCGGTGATGCGCGCCAGGCCGAAGTCGAGGATCTTGGGTTGAGGGATCAAGGGAGCGAGGGACTGAGGGAGCGCGGAGTCTCGCACCACCTTGTTCTTGATCCCTTGATCCCTTGATCCCTCGATCCCTTGGTCGGACACGAGAATGTTGGCCGGCTTGAGGTCGCGGTGGATCACCCCGCGTTGATGCGCGTAATTGACGCCGTCGCAAATCCGCATGAACAGCGCAAGGCGCTGCCGGATCGAGAGGCCGCGCCGGCAGACGTACGCATCGAGCGGCTCACCTTCGACCAGCTCCATGGCGAAGTAGTGCTGCCCATCATGGGTGCGCCCGGCCTCGTAGATGGCCGCGATGGAGGGGTGCTTGAGGCGGCCCAGCGACTGGACCTCGCGCTGAAAATACCTCAAGCGGTGCTCGTCCACGGACGGGCCGGCGCGGATGACCTTCAGCGCGACGCGGCGCTGCGGGCTGGCCTGCTCGGCCTCGTAGACGATGCCCATGCCGCCGGAGGCGATCACGCGAATCAGATGGTAGGGCCCGATGCACTCGCCGACGCCCGGCTGCATGTCCCACGCTTCGATGGGCTGAACCGCGGCCGCGAACGCGGGCGTCTCCAGAAAGCTCGAGCCGTGCTCATGGTCGGCCAACAGGGCCTCGACTTGGTCTCGCAGCGCGGCGTCGCCCGCGCAGCGCCCATCGAGGAACGCCGCGCGCCTGTCGGTATCCTGTTCGACTGCATCCAGAAACAGTTCTTCGACTCGTCGC
>DASXUA010000275.1:0-1557 GCA_036505095.1 Phycisphaerae bacterium | reverse complement strand
AGGTTATCCCGCTCGGCGGCCAGCGCTTCGTATTTGCCATTGTCCACGATGACCCGAACGCGGACTCCACGGTCGATCGCTCGCTTCAGGCTCTGCAGGACTAAGGGATCTTCGAGGACGCAAATTTCGATCCTGATTTCTCTCCGGGCTGCGTCGAAAGCCTCGAAGTAGATCCCCCGTCCGTCCTCCGGCAGGACCGTCAACGAACCCGGATAGAACAGTCGGCCGGCGTCCGCAGAAAGCGCAAATGCGGCGAGAAAACATCCGAGATATATCCGATTCACAGGGTGCTATCGGGCGATACGCAGGACCGGCACGGAGTCTACCTTGCGCACAGCCTGCCTGCGAGTCCGCATCCCGTTAGCGCTAAAACCTGACGATTTTGAGCCGCACCAGCGGGGCGCTCGGCGTGTCGCGCCCGTCAGGGCCATCGGCACGTCTCTTGCCTGCTACAACAACCATGAACCACTGCACCCCTCTCTGCATTCGGCAAGACACTCCCCGGGCGCCGAGCAACTTGGCTCGTCGGTTCGTCGTCGGACTGGCTGTCGCCATCGCGCTACTGGCAGTACCAGCGGCCCGCGCCCAGGTGACGCTGCTGATCAACAATCAAAGCGGCCAGCCAGTCTGCGTCATGTGGACCGGCACGGCAGGTCTGACCGGCACCAGCAACGGGATCAGCATCGCGCCGTCGGACGCCGGCGGCCCCGCCGCAGGCTATCTCCTTTCGGGGTTTGCACAAACGAGCCCGACCTCGAACGTGTACCAGGTCAACGGCTTCACGATGGGTGGCGGCCGAATGTGGTTCACCTACGGGAGCAGTTGCTGGTCGATCGCGAGCACCGGCTACACCCCCGCCCTTGCGAACTTCAACGACCCCAATTTCACGCTGCGCTACGACAAGATCGAGGCCTACATCATGGGCAGCACCGACGACAACCTCGACATCACGGCGGTCGACGGGTTCAGCATTCCCTTCAGCGTCAAGGCCTATGCATCCGCATCGCCTTCCACCACGACGCAGACATTGCGGGGCAGTGCGGGCAACAGCGTCATCGCCGCCCTCGGCGCAATCGCCGCCGACGCCAACGCGCCGGCGCCCACCACTCCGGCAGGCGCCGCGGCGCCGCTCCCGAAGATCACCGGAAACAGTCCCTATCTCGTCATCAATGCCAACTCCCAGGGTAAGACCGCCTCGGCTCCGTACACCGACTCGCCCGTCGGCAGTGCGGGCACCTTCGTGCGCATCATCGCCAACGACAACCAGATCGACACGTTCGCGGGCGATCTCGTGTCGGCGGCCGCCAATTACGGAGTCCCGGCCAACTACAGCTGGGGAACGTACAACAACTACGTGAAGTGCATGGATGGCCGGGGCGCATCGCCCTACACGGGCAGCACCAACATCGTCGGGACTTTCGCGGGAGTTTTGCCGCCGGGGGCCAAAACCTACAGCAGCGCCGCGACTTCTCCGCAGGCGTACAGCCTGACCGCGACGTTCGATTCGAAAGAGCAGCACACGGTGACCTATGTGAAACCCTATGGCGGACCGTTGCC
>DASXUA010000274.1:0-12423 GCA_036505095.1 Phycisphaerae bacterium | reverse complement strand
CCGGCCGTGCGCGTGTTCTCGGGCGCCGACAACCCGTTTCTGAAGCGCATCGCTTTCTATCAGTATTTCGGCTGCACGCCGGCCAGCGCCGCGGAGGGCGCCGAAGAGGCCGAGCCACCGGCCGCCAACGATCTGAACTCGACCACCGACGCGAGCCAGCCGCGCGGCGCTGGGCATTCCTCCAAACGCGCAGAGCAGCGGCCGGCGCACGTGATTGCCCGCTTCAGCGATGCCGAGCACACGCCGGCCATCATCGAGCGGCCCTGCGGGCTAGGCCGCGTAGTCCTGATCACCACCAGCGCCGATCAGGAGTGGAACGACTGGCCCAAGGATCCCAGCTATGTCGTCGCCATGCTCGAATTGGCGCAATACGTGGCCAAACGCGGCGATGAGTCAGCCTCCCTCACGGTGGGCGCGCCCATCGAAATGACGCTCGACCCGTCCGAGTACCAGCCGGACGTGACCGTTCGGACGCCGGCCTATCCGGCCGAAGCCGAGCTGACCGCAACCGCCGCACCCTCAGAAGAAGGTCCGGGCCTGCGGCTCCGCTGGGATCGCACCGATCAGAGCGGCATCTATCAACTTGTCCTGCGGCGGCGCGATGGCGGCGAGGACCTGCGCCTGGTCGCCGTCAACCTGGACCCACTCGAAAGCGATCTGACGCACGCGGACGAGGGCGAGTTGCACCGGGCCATGCCCGAGCTGCCCTTCGTGTACGTCTCCGGCAGCCAGAGCGAGGCCGCGGCTGGTGATGACGTCCGCCGCGAGTTATGGCCCGCAGTCTTGATCGGGCTGGTCGCGCTGTTAATGTGCGAGCAGGGGCTGGCCTGGTTCTTCGGGCGCAGGAATTCGTAGCGCATGGGGTACTCAGCGTTGTTCTCAGCACTTCTGGCCAGCAGCGCGGATCGGGTGCGCATCGAGCGGCGCCTGGAATTCGCCGCCGTTCCGGAAGGCTGGCTGGCGCTCGGCGGCGTCGTGCTGCTGGCGCTGCTCTGCTGGGCGGTCGTCTGGTTGTATCGCCGCGAGGCGCGTCGCGGCGCGTCGCCACGCGTCCGGACCGTGCTCGCCGTGCTGCGCTGCCTGGTGCTGGTACTGTGTGCCGTCGTCGCGCTGCAACCGATCATCGCCACCTATATCACGCGCTGGATCGATTCCTACACAGTCGTGCTGGTGGACGAGTCGGCCAGCATGGACCTGCGCGACGCGCCCGACGTGCATGGCTCCGGCGGCGCGCCGCAGCGCCGCCTGGACCAGGTCGACAAGCTGCTCTCGTCCGATCAGCAGCGCTTCCTGCGCGGCTTGACCGCCAACAATCGCACGAGTGTGTACGGGTTCAGCGACGCGCCGAAGCTGCTCTACACGCTGCGCGCTGCCGGTGAGCGCGGCGACACCGCCGCTCAGTCCGGCGCGCACGTGCTCTCCGATGTCACCGCGGCCCGCACGGAATTCGCCGGCACCGGTGCGGCCAGCGATATCTCGCGTGCCGTGCACCGCTCAGTCGAAGGTCTGGGCGGCGCACCCATCGCCGGTATCGTCGTGCTTTCCGACGGGGCCTTCAATGCCGGCGATCCGGCCGATGCCGTGGCCCGCTACGCACGCGAGCACAACCTGCCGATCTACACCGTCGGCTTCGGCGACCCCTCTCCACCGCGCAGCATCCGCATCACCGAACTGCTGGCGCCCACGTCGGCCTTCAAGAACGATCCTTACGCGCTCACCGTCAACCTCACCGCACAGGGCCTCACCGGCGAAACACGCACGGTGGAACTCTACGAGCGTTCGCCCAGCGGTAGCGGCGGCGAAGCGCCGGTCGCTAGCAAGATCGTCACCGTCAGCGGCGATGGTGCGCTGTCGCCGCTCACCTTCGAGCGCCGCCAGGAAACTAGCGGGCGCTGGGTGTACAGTGCTCAGGTCGCGCCGCAGCCGGGCGACTCCGCGCCGCTCGATCAGGTGCAGCAGGCGGCCGTCAACGTGGTCGAAAACAAGACGCGCGTCCTGCTGGTCTCGGGTGGACCAAGCTGGGACTATCGTTTCCTTACGCGGCTACTCGAGCGCGACCCGTCCTTCGACGTGAGCTGCTGGCTGCAATCGGCCGACGACACCGCGGTGCGCGATGGCGACATCATCATCGATCATCTGCCGACCACGCCCGAGGAACTCTTCCGCTATGACGTCGTGGTGCTTATGGACGTCGATCCGCGCGAGATCGACGCGCGCTGGTCCGAATTGGTCGCGAAAATGGTGACCGAGCACGGCGGCGGAGTGCTCTACACGGCGGCACGCACCTTCACGCCCGCGTTCATGCGCGATCCGGCCGCAGCGCCGCTCGTGCAGATGCTTCCGGTCACCATCGATCCCGAGGCTGACCTGATCCTCAATCAGATCGGCCACTATCAACAGCAGCCCGCCAGCATCGAGATTCCCTCGGGGGCTTTCGGTCATCCGATCCTGCGTCAGGGGGACGATCCGGCCGCCGGCAAGCTGGCCTGGACCCGGCTCGGAAAGATCTTCTGGCATTATCCGGTGCTGCGCTCCAAGCCGGTCGCCACCACGCTGATGACCCACGGCGACCCGCGCATGCGCAACACCCACGGCGCGCACGTGCTGCTGGCCACGCACTATGTCGGCGCCGGCCGCGCCGCTTTCCTGGGCTTCGACGGTACCTGGCGCTGGCGCCAATACGGCACCGAGTTCTACGACCGCTTCTGGATTCAGATGCTGCGCTACCTCATTGAAGGCAAGCTGCTCGGCGGGCACAGTCGCGGCGTGCTTCTGACCGATTCGGACAGTTACCCCGCGGGTGAGGCCGTCGCGGTTTCCGCACGGCTCTACGACGAGCGCTTCGAGCCGGAGACGCGCGACACCTTCGCCGCGACCTACCACGTCGAGAATGAAACGCGCGAGTTCGTGCTGCAGCGCGCCGCCGATCGCCCGGGCTGGTACGAGGGCCGCTTCGTTCCCGACCGCGCCGGCCTCTACGACATCACGCTCGTGCTGCGCGAGCGGGGGTCGGGCGTCTCGCCCGACACTCTCGACGGCATCACGCTGACCCGCCAGATTCAGGTGGTGCGCTCCAATCTGGAGATGGCCAACCCGCGCATGAACCGCGAGGCGCTGGTCACGCTGGCCGAGCAATCCGCCGGCGGGCGCTACTTCGATCCGGCCGACGCCGCGCGCATTCCCGACCTGATCCCCGACCGGCACGAATCCACCACGATCAAAGGCGCGCCGACGCTGCTCTGGGACCGCTGGTGGACTCTGGCCCTGCTGGTCGGCCTGCTCAGCGTCGAATGGACCGTGCGCAAGCTCGCCCGGCTGCTGTGACGCGCTGCCTGGCCCGCCGCGGCGGGCTTAGGCATGCCACGCGACCACGACTATCATCAGGACGTGCTCGCATTGATTTTCGGCTGGCGATTTCTCGATTGGGTGGAAGTCCTGCTGGGCATCAGCATCGGTCTGGGGCTGCTGTCGGCCGGGCACGCCGTCATCAACAAGCGCGATCCGCGCTCCGCGAGCCTGTGGGTGATCCTCAGTTTCCTGCTGCCGACCGTCGGACCCTTCCTTTACCTCGCGGCCGGCATCAACCGCACCCAGCGCCGCGCCCGCCGGCGCATGGTCGGCTATCGCTTCCGCACGCGCGGCGGCGGCGTGCAGGGCGGTCCGGCCGAGCTGCCCCCGCAAGTCGGCCATCTCGAGTCGCTGGCGCGCCTGGGTGATCGCCTCTTGCCCGAGCCGCTCGTGGGCGGCAACGCCATCGAGCCGCTCTTCAATGGTGAGCAGACGTTCCCCGCCATGCTGGAGGCCATCGCCGGCGCGCAGCGCACCATCACCTGCTGCAGCTACATTTACGACTTCGACGATATCGGCCGGCAATTCATCGAGGCCCTGGTCGCCGCGCGCCGCCGCGGCGTGCAGGTCAAGCTGCTCATCGACGGCATCGGCGGCTACTGGTATTTCTCGCGCGTGCATCGCACGCTGAAGCGCAGCGGATTGCGGCCCGCCAGCTTCGCGCCGCTCGGTCTGCTGCCCTCGCGCCTGATGCACCTGAACCTGCGGAATCACCGCAAGATCCTGGTGATCGATGGCCGCGTAGGCTTCACCGGCGGTCTGAACATCAGCGCCTGCCAGCTTGCCGACAATCTCGAAAATCCGCACCGCTTCATGGACGTGCACTTCCGCCTGCGCGGCCCGATCGTGACGCACCTGCAGAACGCGTTCGCCGACGATTGGGACTTCGCAACCGATGAAGTGCTCGAAGGCCCGGACTATTTCCCGCCGCAGGAGCCCGCCGCGGCGGGCGAGGCCGTCGCCCGCGGCATCGCCGACGGCCCCGACGAGCACCTGCGCAAGCTGCCGTGGATCATCATCGGCGCCTGCCAGGCGGCGCGCCGCTCGATCCGCATCATGACGCCCTATTTCATCCCCGACGCGCCGCTGAAGAGCGCCCTCATCGCGGCCGCGCTGCGCGGCGTGGCCGTCACCATCCTGATCCCCAAGGTCAGCGACGTGCCCACGGTCAAATGGGCCTCGACCGCCTACTTGTGGGAGTTTCTCGAGCACGGCATCCAGGTGGTCTGGTCCGGCCCGCCCTTCCACCACACGAAGCTGATGCTGGTCGACGACCGCTGGACCCTGCTGGGTTCGGCGAACCTCGATCCGCGCAGCCTGCGCTTGAACTTCGAGTTCGACGTGGAGGTCTACGACCCGCGGCTCTTCGACGCGCTGTCCGCGCACATCGACGCCGTCGCCGCCGCCGGCGACCCCCTGACCCTCAAGCGCGTCGACAGCCGCAGCCTGCCCACGCGCCTGCGCGACGGCGTGGCGAAGCTCTTCTCGCCCTATCTCTAAGCTGACGAATGCTGCAGCGCACCGCGTGACTGCGGTGCGGCCCAACATCGCCGAGGTCACGCGTACCGCCGGTATCGTGGCCCGAATACGCTCGCTTACGCGCGCGGTTCTGAAAACGGGAGCGCGCATCGCCAGCCTCCGTATTGCCGCGATCCGTGGAGCAGGGCGTTCGGCACGATCGGCGTGCCGTTGACCGCACTGCTTGTCCCTTGACGACGGGGACCCCAAACCCCGTTGTCAAGGGTTAGCTACCCATACAACGCGCGCGGCGGTCGCTCCTTGGGCGCGGGTGGAGCGTCCGCTGCTGAGTGGTTGAGTGGTGAGGGGCGAGGTGGTGAGGGTTGGGTGGTCGGTCATGAGTGCTGGTGTGGCAGGCGCTCCTTCACGACTCGCGCCACGCCAGGCATGCGGCGATGTTAAGTGACTTACCCGCCGCGTGAGCGCCGCCCGCAGCCGACCACGCGCGTGAATTAGTGACTGGCCAGTGCGCTGCGCCCTCGCCCGGCCGAGCGTGGCGGATTCCGGGCAGGCGCGCTGGCACAGCAATTACGGTTGCGACTGCGGGGTGACGATTTCGCGCAGCTCGACGTCGAAGACCAGGATGGCGTTGACGGGGATTTTGGAGCGCGGCGGGGGTTTGTCGCCGAAGGCCAGCTCGGGCGGGACGATCAGGAGGCGGCGGCCGCCGACTTTCATGGTGCGCAGGCCTTCGAGAAAGCCGGGGGCGCCGGGGGCGTTCAACGCGAAAAGCTGCGGCTGGCCGCGGTCGTAGGAGCTGTCGAACTGCACGCCGTTCGTCAGCCAGCCCACGTAGTGCGCGCGCACCTGCGCGTCGGGCGCGGGAGTCTCGCCTTCGCCGGTTTTCAAGTCCTTGTACTTCAGGCCGGAAGGCGTGGTGGTCAGCTCCGCATCAGTCGGAAGCTGGAACGCCGGCGGCGTGATCGCGCTGACGACTTCGACGCTGTAGACCTTCGTCGGCGCGGGCGCGGGCGCCGTCTCGGCCGACTGCGTCGCGGGCGGCGGCGGCGGCGTCACGACGATCAGACGCCGCCCGCCGATGCGCATGCTGCGCACGCCTTCCATCCAGTCGGGGACGGTCTGGGCCAGCGCCATGCGCGCGCCGCCGCGGGCATAACTGTTTTCGATTTCACGCGGTTGGCCGTCGCGGAGCTCCCAGCCTTTGACATTCATGGTGACGACCGCGTTCGGCGCAATGGGGTCGCCGTCGCCGGGCTTGAGGTTTTTGTAACGTATCGTGGCACCCCCCACTTGCGTGGGGGGTTCTGACGGGCCCGCCGGTCGCGCGGGGGGTCCGGTTGCGGGCAGCGTGGTCAACTCGTTGTCGGCCGGCAATTCGAAATCCGGCGTGGGGACAACTTCCAGTAGCTCGAAATCCATCACGATGGTCGAGTTGGCGGGCACTAAGGGGCGCTCGTTACTGCCGTAGGCGAGTTCCGGCGGGATGACGGCGACGCGCTTACCGCCGACGCGCATGCCGCTCAGCGCCTCGGCGGCGCCGCGCAGCATTTCCTGCTGCGCGAGATTCGCGACGGAGAGCGTAGCCGGCGGATTATCGAACGGGTTGGGATCCGAAACCTGGGTGGGGTCGCGGCTCGGAAGATACTTGCCGTCGGCCAGCCACATGCGGAAGTTGAATTTCACCACCGAGTTAGCGGTCGCAGCGGGACCGTCACCGGTGACGACATCTACGTATTTCAACCCGGAGGCCGTGGTGGTTTGCTTTTCAGGCGCGAGCGTCGGCAACAGCGGAGGCTCGGTGATTCCCAGGAGCTTGAGCCGGACGACGACCGGCTGGCCCAAAGCGGGCATATTCCTGAAGGGCGGGTTGCGCTGCATGTCGGGCGGAACCAGCAGCTTGCGCTCGCCGCCCAGCTTCATTTCGGGCAGTGCTTCTTTCACGGCCGGGTTAATCGAGGGCGAGTCGAGCCACAGCGGCGGCGCGCCGGCTGGTCCGAGCAGCAGGGGCAGCTCGTCGCCGTCGAGATGCCAGGCCTGGTAATCGATTTTGACGATCGCATGGGGCGACGGCGCGGGACCATCGCCGACGGTCACATCGTGGTATTTCAGTCCGGAAGCGGTTGCGGTCCATTCCGGCGCGCCGGGACTGCTTGTGTCCAGCGCGGGAGGCAGTTCGCTGAGGAACTCGGAGACCGCGCTGCGGAAGCCGGACGGATCATCGAGCATTATGAAGTGCCCCACGTGTTCGAGCCGGCGGGCACGGAAATCCTTGCCGTTGACGTAACCGAGTTTGGAAACGTAGTCGGGCGCGGACGTGGGTGCGTTCGATCCGGGCTCGCCCGAAGGCTCGGCCTCCCGGTAGATCAGGCGTACCGGCAGGCGGACCTGCTGGAACACGGCCGACATCAACGAGGTAAGCACGTCTTTATCGAGCACTGCGAAGAACTGCGGATCGGTCTGCCGCGCCTGGTCGCGCACGCGGGTGACGGTGTCGGCATTCGTGGAGACATCCGCACCGGAATACAGACTTTCGAGCACGGCGCGCGGGTTGGTGCTCAGGCTCCCCAGCGTCTTGGCCAGATCTTCTTTCGACATCAGCGGCTGGAGTGCGGTGTCGACCAGGATGACCATGCGCGTCTGCTCGGGGAAGCTCTGGGCGTACTGCAGCGCGACCAGGCCGCCCATGTCGTGCGCGATCAGAATGACGCGTCCGAGCTGCTCCTTCTCGACTACTGCACGGACATCGTTCTTAAGCTGGCCGAGCGGCGAGGCGCGCGGCGGAACCGCGCTCGGTGGCGTCTGCCCGTGACCGCGGAAATCGACGCTCACTACGGTGTAATTGTTCCGGCGTGATTCGCCCTCCGGAGCGCGCGCTGACGCGCGCGGTTCTGAAAGGGCGGCGGCGGTTTCCGTCCAGATGCGGCTGTCGGATGCCAGGCCATGCAGGAGCACGATGGCTTGGGAGCCGCGGCCGCTGCGCTCGTAGTGCGGCAGTGGCGGCGGCTCGGGTCGCGGCGGAAGATTGATGGCGGGCGCGGGGTGCGTCGCCGGCGTCGGCTGGGCGCTCAGCGGAGAAACGAAAACGAATGCGATCAGGAACAATCCACGCGTGAGTTGTGCGAAAACAGAATTCATGACGAACCTCGACAGAGCCATGCCGGCGGGCGCGACCCTTGACCTCGGGGACCCAAACCCCTCGGTAAAGGGCAGGTCGCCCGCCCCCCAAGGGGTCCGTTTTCTAGGACTTTTCGAGATGCGTGTCAAAACGCGCGGGCCGGCGCTATGATCGCGAAGGGAGGCCGGGGGAGGATGAGTGCATTCCGCACACGAGCGTCGCAAACGAGCCTGGCCGGGCTGCTGGTGCTGATCCCGGCACTGTCGGCCGTCGGCGAGGTCGTGACGCTTACGTCGATTAAGGACAACACGCTGTACGAGGATCCCACGGGTGCCACGAGCAACGGCAGCGGAACACATCTGTTCGCCGGAGAAACGCTGGGCGGCTCGCTGCGCCGCGGGCTGATCGAGTTCGACGTGGCCGGTGCCGTGCCCGAGGGAGCAACGATTATCAGCGCCAGCGTGCGGCTGCACATGTCGATGACTTCCACGGCCGGCGTGGTGGTCGAGTTGCATCGCGTTTTGCAGGAATGGGGCGAAGGCGCGTCTGTCGGCTTCGGAGAGGAAGGCGCCGGCGCGCCGTCGGCGCCGGGCGACGCCACCTGGCTGCATACTTTTTTTGATACAAGTTTTTGGGACCAGCCGGGCGGCGACTTCGACGCGAGTGCCAGCGGCAGCGCCGTTGTTTTCAGCAACGGCTTCTACACCTGGGGGCCGACGCCCGGAATTACGGCCGACGTGCAGGCGTGGCTCGAGGCGCCCGAGATGAATCATGGCTGGATGCTGCTGGGCGACGAAAGTGCCCTACAGACGGCCAAACGCTTCGACACGCGTGAGCACCCTGACACGTCCGTGCGGCCGATGCTGACGATCGAATACTTACCCGTGCCAGAGCCGGCGACGTGCATTTTTCTGACCATGGGGTCGGCGGCAACATTGTGGTGCCGACGTCTCGCCGGCACTGGTGCAGGCGGGACGCCCGCACCACAACGGATTTCCTGAATCGCCTCTTGGAATTCGAGCCGAAATCTGCAATACTGTCGGGCATCGAGCATTTGGCTAAACAACGGGGCTCGTAGAACCCGGCGTTCCCTTTTGCCGACCATCCGCTGGTCGATCCGGAGCGAACAGCGCCATGAATCTATTCAAGCTTCTGGCTGCGAGGACCGGGGTTCTGGATGAATTGGATAAGATCGGCGCTTTACCTTCGCGCCGCGCGCTGCTTTTCGGCAGCTCGGTGCTGGGAACGTTGTGGGCATCGAAGGGACGGGCCGATCCACCGCCGCCCGTCTTGAACTGGATGGTCCAGCGACTGACGATGGGGTTCACCGGCGAGGAGTTGGCGCTGGCGCAGGCCGCGGGCACGGCTCAGGACTATCTGGAGTATCACCTCGCTTACACGGCCATTGACGACAGCACCCTGGATCAGCGGCTGCAGTCCTACCCGACCTTGTTCATGCAGCCGTACGAACTCATCCCGGTTTCGCCGGCGCACATCATCAGCGAGCTGACCGAGGCCACCATTCTAAGATCGGTGCTCAGCAAGCGGCAGCTTTTCGAGCGGATGGTTGAGTTCTGGACCGATCACTTCAACATCGATATCAACAACGGCAATGCGCGCTGGCTGAAAACTATCGACGATCGCGACGTGATCCGGGCGCACGCGCTGGATACGTTCCCGGCCTTGCTGTCGGCCAGCGCGCACAGTCCGGCGATGCTCTATTACCTCGACAACGCCTCCAGCGTGGCCGGCAACCCGAATGAGAACTATGCGCGCGAGCTGATGGAGCTGCACACGCTGAGCGTCAACGGCGGCTACACGCAGCAGGATGTGATCGAGGTGGCGCGCTGCTTCACCGGCTGGACCGTTTACCCGACCAACTGGCCTGTGGAAACGCTGCGGTGGACGTTCCGTTACAACGGCGCAGTACACGACAACGGTGCGAAAGTCGTTTTGGGGCACGATATTCCGGCCGGCGGCGGCATCAACGACGGGCTGATGGTGCTCGACATTCTGGCGAACCACCCGAGCACGGCACAGTTCATCTCGAAGAAGTTGTGCAAACGATTCTGGAGCTACGACCCGCCCCAGAGCCTGATTGACGACGTGGCGGCCACCTACACGGCCACCGGCGGGGACATTAAGGAGATGCTGCGGACGCTGTTCGCCAATCCCGATCCGGCGACGGTGCCGCCGAAATATAAGCGGCCTTATCACCTGCTCGTGTCGGGTCTGCGCGGTGCAGCCGCCGATATCGTTACGACGACGGGTCTGCGGACGCAGCTTGCCGCCGCCGGACAGATTCCATTCAGTTGGGGGCCGCCCGACGGGTATCCCGACACACTAAGTGCGTGGGTCGGCCTGATTCTGCCGCGGTGGAATTTCGGGGCGGCGCTGATGAACAACAACGTCAGCGGAACATCGGTGGACATCAACGCGTTTCTGGCCGGCGTGCCGAACACAGCCCAGGGAGTGGCGGACCAAATCGACACCGCGCTGTTCGGTGGACAGATGCCTCCGGCCGATAAGGATCGTATCCGGGATTACATGCTTCCCGATCCGCCCACGACTGCGCGCAAGCGCGAGGCGCTCGGGCTGGCGATCGGTTCGCCCGGATACCAGTGGTATTGACAGAGGGTTCAGGGTTCAGAGTTCAGAGAAGCGCCATGGATTCGCACGAGTGCCAGGGTTGCGCGGAGTATCGGGAACTGTCGCGGCGTCAGTTCATGGCTGTCACGGGCGGTGCGGCCGTGGCGTTCAGCGCGCCGGCCTGGCTGCCGCGCGTCGTGTTTGCGCAGGATTTCTGTTCCGATCGCGATGTCATGGTCTGCATTTTCCTGCGCGGCGCGGCCGATGGACTGACCTTGTGCGTTCCGTTCACCGAGAGCGCCTACTACGCCGCGCGTCCGACCCTGGCCATCCCGCCGCCCGACAGCAGCGATCCGAACCACGCGACCAACCTTGACGGGTTCTTCGGATTTCCGCCGGCCATGACTGCCCTGCTGCCGGCGTATCAGGCCGGGCATCTGCTGATGGTACATGCATGTGGCTCGATGGATTCATCGCGCTCGCATTTCGATGCCCAGCGGTTCATGGAAATCGGGCAGCCCGGCAGCCAGTCCTTGTTCACCGGCTGGCTCGGACGGCACCTGGTGAGCGCACCGCCCATCAACCCCAATGCGCTGCTGCGCGCCATCGGGATGGGTTACACGCTGCAGCAATCGCTGCAGGGCGGGCCGCTGACGTTGCCCATCCCTGACCTGGACTTGTTCGGCTTGGCCGGTAATCCAGGGACGGTCGCGGCGCGGATCGCGGCGCTGCACGATATGTATGAGCTGGTCGAGGATCCGCTGCACGCAGCCGCCCTCACCACGCAGGCAACGATCGATCTGCTGAACACGATCGATTTCGTGAACTATCAGCCGGCCGGCGGAGCGGTATATCCGTCGGGCAGCGTCGGCTATGCGCTGAAATCTACGGCGGCGCTCATCAAGGCGGATCTGGGGGTCGAAGCCGTGGCGATCGACGTGGGTGGCTGGGACACGCACAACAATCAGGGCCCGACCGTTGGAACCATGGCCAACCTGATGACGGGCCTGTCGGGCGGGCTGGCCGCATTCCATGCCGACATGTTCTCCGGGAATGGCCGCAACGTGACCGTAGTGGCGATGTCCGAGTTCGGCCGGCGCTTGGCGCAGAACGGCAATGACGGCTCCGATCACGGGCACGGCAACGCGATGCTCGTGCTGGGCAATCACATCGCGGGCGGACGCGTGCTGACGCAATGGCCGGGCCTGGCGCCCGACCAACTTTTCCAAGGCCTGGATTTGCAGGTCACGATCGACTTCCGCGACATCCTGGCCGAGATCGTGCAACAGCGGCTGGCCAATAATGACCTGAGCTTCGTCTTCCCGGATTTCACGCCGACCTTCCGCGGCGTGACGCAGGCGATTCAGCCGGGCGATATGAACTGCGACGGCGACGTGAATTTGGCCGACTACGCGGCAGTCAATGCTTGTTTGAGCGGGCCGGTCACACCGGCCCCAGCCAACTGCGCGCGCGCGGATGCGGATGCGGACGCGGATGTCGATATGGCTGACGTTCGCGCGATTCAGAATGCGTTCGGCGGCTAACCGCCAAGTCAATAGAACCGCCAAGACGCCAAGCTCGCCAAGAAAGATTCTGCGTTTTATCTCGGCGATCTTGGCGTCCTGGCGGTGATATTATCCCTTCTTCGTGGTTTCCGCCGCAATTTGACCCCAGAGATGCTCCGGCATGAGGATGGGCCGGCCGTCGCGGCCGACGCAGGCCAGCGTGGAACTGGCCTCGCAGAGGCGCACGCCATCACGCAAAATCGTGTAGCTGTGATCGACGCGCGTGCGCGTGACGCGCTCGACGCGCGTGACGACCGTCACCACGTCGTCATAACGGATGGGGGCGTGATAGCGGCAGGCGAGCTTGTAGACAACGAAGAAAACGCC